>CAJARE010000247.1 GCA_903944255.1 uncultured beta proteobacterium | reverse complement strand
TCAGCATCTAAAACACACAGTATTAACTTATTAGTCTTCATATCTAAAGTGCTAAAGCTATACACAGGTGTTTTTGCCTTGCTTACTAAGTCGTAACGCACTACCCAACTGACTAGTGTGTCTTTATCGACCTCATTACGAACTTGATTGACGATATCTAGCTGGCTTTCTTTAGCTAAAAACTCCCAATGCGCATAAGTATAAAAATCCAAGACATATTTGACTTTGGGTTTTTTAATATCTGCCGCGGCATTAAACAGGGCTTGATGGCGCACACCTTTTGCGTAGGTGGTGCCATATTTTGTGTTTTGATATAGACGGACTGCGATTTCTTTCTGCATATTGATTTCTCCTTATTGGTTGCAGTGAGTGGCAGAAGAAGTTGCAGATCTCAAAAGAAGGTTGCTTGTTTCGGGTTGCATAGTTACGAGTCAGAGTTACTCATTTGTCCCAAGTAGTAACTCAATAGCAACTATCGAAACTAGCAACTACTTCTTTACAGCAACTCTTTAGTAACTCATTCGCAACTCACTTCGCCACTCACACTTATTTAGCTTTGCTAAAGGAAATCAAACAAAAATAATGGTGATATTTGGTGGTTTTGGACAAATTGAGGTCGACCAAATCGCAAATCAGGTACTAAATTAAATGTGCCCATTAACAAACAAGGAGAATTAAATGAGCGCATTGGAATCACTCAAGCTAACAACAGCTAAAAAACCTACCCATATCCCTGCCGTCGTATTTCGCAGGAACAAACTATCTAGCAAGCTATGGGAGCAAATCCAGCTAGCCAAAAGTCACATAGATGGCACGCCATTTGTTGTGACCAAGTTCAAAAGCGTTAAAGATAAAGAAACTGGTTTGCGTCGCCAAGTAGAAATCCCCAAGCGTATTCGGGAATGGTGGTTTAAGAATGAAGCTGGCAAAGTCTGTGTGTCAGTCAAATACGGCACTAAAGTGATTGAGCTTGCTAGAGGTAAGCACAGCGTTGAAGTAGATAGCGCACAAAACCTAGTGAAGGCGCTTGAGCTGGTGAAGCAGGCTGTAGAAGCAGGAGAGCTTGATGCTCAAATTGAGTCCGCTAGCGGTGCATTGAAGCTAGGATTTAAGAAGTAAGGCCTGTAGGTGTCGTGTTAATCACGACACCCATAAATATCTATATGAAACAATTTCGCGCAACCGTTAGAGCAAGTGGGATAGTTGTAACCACCGTCGTATTTGCTGAAAACACCAACTTCGCCACCAAAATACTCCAAGCCCAGTTTGGCGCCAACAATGTGATCAGCATTCCTACGCAGATTGGGTAGGCTTAATGAAGATCACGGAAGTCACAACCCCAACGCCAGAGCAACAAAGAATCAAGGCCATGCAGGCCCAAGTTAAGAGAGCTCAAGACGCTGTTCGAGCTGAGCGAGCTAGACAGAAAATTGCTGCAGGGCAAAAACAACTTTCCACTATTAATAAAATTTAATACTAATTCGGTAGAATGAAATTAATATTTACTAGGAGTCAAAGATGACAAAACCTAAAAAAGATTATTTCAAGCTTCCATTCGAAGTTTTTTATTCCGAATGTATACCCGTGACTGAG
>CAJARE010000246.1 GCA_903944255.1 uncultured beta proteobacterium | reverse complement strand
TGATGTTTGCTTATTTAGCAATATTGCTCATCAAGAGCTTGGCACGAGCTAAATTTGCAGCGCCAGTTGGGTGTTTATCCAACTCATGAATATAGTAATGACGCGCCAGTAACTCATTCTTATCCGCTAAGGTCATATCAATCACATTGATGCCCATCGCTTTAATAGCGGCCATGATTTTTTCATTGTTATAGCTACCAACAAACCATTGATCATCTGCCTTAATAAAACCAACTACTAAATCTTCGCCACGTTTTTTAGACTCGGCAGCAATGGTCTTGAGTACACCGAGGTAAATTTCTAATTGTTTATCTTGATCAGAAGTTACTAAAAGACTATCTTGAATCAAATTAAATACTTTTGAGGAGGT
The DNA here is from genome assembly GCA_903944255.1 of uncultured beta proteobacterium. Taxonomy (GTDB): domain Bacteria; phylum Pseudomonadota; class Gammaproteobacteria; order Burkholderiales; family Burkholderiaceae; genus Polynucleobacter. The sequence goes on along the minus strand of CAJARE010000246.1, from coordinate 2,043 downwards.
AATGAGACCTCGCAGAGCCTTAGGTGAATGCTCTACCCATCCAAAAGAGCGGCAATAACCATCACGCTTTACCAGGCCATCAGACTGCAGCTCATATTTGGGTGAGCCCAAGCTAAAGAAGTCGGCGCAACCTACACGGCTAGCATGCCATGGGGCCGTCAATACAACATTGAGATTTGCCTTGGTATCGAGCTCACTTTGCAAAACCGCCAAACCTTGATGAATACCCCAGCCATGAATTCCGTAATTTTTTACTTGAAGCGGCGCCCATTTACCTGCGCCCTGCTGTTGACTGTTGACTAAGTCACCCACGTAATACGCCATGGTCTCGTTATCTGCCACTCCTTCACCACAGGTAAACGAATCACCCAAGAAATTCATGCGATAGGTCTGCTTGTTGCCATATTTAGGTGTCACCCTAAATCCATCGGGGCCAATGGTAAATACCGTGTCATAAAGTACATCACCATTTGAAGCAATTTTCTTTGCCGTGAAAACACCTGGCTTGGGTTGGCTACCGAATTGTCCTAAATGCCAATACGCTGGCGTGTTGTAAGTCTGTGCGCTATCAAAGTAGGCATAGATCGATTTATCTTTGGCGGTGTTAATTCCAGAATCTGGCTTTTTGGCAATCAGAGCTGGCAGATAACCCAAAGCAGTTTCAGCAATCGCTAAAGTCACCACAATTGATATCGTAGCGATAACGGTATTTCTGAGAAAGCTCGTGAGCACGGCAAGTGACATGAGTGCTACGCTCAGGGCCCATAAGAAGCTAGCAACGCTGCGTTGTGTATAGGCGTTAAAAAATAAATAAGCGGCCAAGGCCGCTAAGATTGCTGGGAATAGGAGTTTTTTCAGCGTCTTCATTGATATCCCGTATCGAATGTATGTTGGATTAAATTCGTTTGAACTTGATCTTGCTTAATCCAACTCATAAGCATTTTTGTAATCGAGCTTTAGTGCAGGGTCTTGATCTTCTTTACGCATAATCGAATTACCCACTACTAAGAACTCAATCTCCGTACCCATTAAGCAGCGGAAGGCATCCTCGGGGGTACACACAATTGGCTCACCGCGCACATTAAAGGAAGTATTAACGACTACCGGGCAACCCGTGATCTCTTTGAACTTACTGACCAAGGCATGGTACTTCGGATTGGTTTGCTGATGAATGGTTTGCACGCGTGCCGAGTAATCTACGTGGGTTACTGCTGGGATCTTCGAACGAGGCACATTCAACTTTTCAATACCAAAAAGTTTCTTCTCTTCTTCAGACATTCCTAAGCGCTTAGATTCATTGACGTCAGCAACCAAAAGCATATAAGGGCTATCCGTGTTGATATCAAACCACTCAGAGACATCTTCACGCAAAACGCTGGGTGCAAATGGTCTAAATGACTCGCGATACTTCACCTTGAGGTTCAAGAGTTTTTGCGCAGTAGGTGAACGCGCATCTGCCAAGATAGAACGAGCGCCCAAAGAACGTGGGCCAAACTCCATACGCCCCTGATGCCAGCCTACTGCTTTGTCATCTGCTAAAGCTTGGGCCGTTAAGGTGATGATTTCTTCATCAGAATGGTTGGTGAACTTCGCACCCACTGCTGCTAAACGTTTTTCAATATCGGATTGCTCAAACTCCGGACCTAAGTAAGAGCCCTTCATGCCATCTTGCAATGCTGGATTCACCGTGCGTGGTAAGCCTAACATCATGTAATACGCCGCTAGGGCAGCACCAACTGCACCACCAGCATCACCTGCCGCAGGCTGAATCCAAATATTGTCAAAAATGTTTTCACGCAAGAGCTTGCCATTAGCAACACAGTTGAGCGCAACACCACCAGCCAGGCACAAATTGGTTTGACCAGTTGATTTACGAATACCACGTGCCAACTTAATCACTACTTCTTCAGTAACTGCTTGAATCGAAGCAGCTAAATCCATCTCACGTTGAGTCAGCATGGTTTCTTCGCTGCGACGTGGGCCACCAAACAATTTGTCGAACTTCTCATTGGTCATGGTTAGACCAGTGCAATAGTTGAAGTA
>CAJARE010000245.1 GCA_903944255.1 uncultured beta proteobacterium | reverse complement strand
ATCGAATGCACCAGCCCGCATTAAGGCCTCAATCGCCCTACGGTTCACTTGTCGACGATCAACTCTTGCACAGAAATCAAACAAGTCTTTAAATGGACCGCCCGTCTCACGGGCTTTGATAATCGCTTCGATTGCTGCCTCACCAGTTCCACGCACGGCACCAAGACCATAACGAATATGACTTATTGGTGAATCAGGCGCCGCATCCGTAGCGCGTAAAGGGGTGAACTCATAGACGCCTGTATTAATATCGGGTGAGAAAACTCGAATCTGATTTGCTAAGCAATCGTCATAGAGAATCTTCACTTTATCGGTGTCATCCATCGCGAGCGATAAGTTGGCTGCCATAAATTCAGCTGGGTAGTACGCCTTTAGCCAAGCAGTCTGATAGGCTAAAAGTGCATAAGCAGCAGCGTGAGATTTATTAAACCCATAACCCGCAAAACGCTCCATCAAGTCATAAATCTCATTGGCCTTGGCTTCACTAATACCGCCCGCTTTGGCGCCATCACTAAAGATCTTGCGATGCTGAGCCATTTCTTCTGGCTTTTTCTTACCCATCGCACGGCGCAACATATCAGCACCGCCTAATGAGTAGCCGCCGATCATCTGCGCCATCTGCATCACCTGCTCTTGATACACCATAATGCCGTAGGTTTCACGCAAAACAGATTCAATACGAGGATCTGGATACTCTACTTTTTGACGCCCATGCTTGCGCTCAATAAAGTCTGGTATCAGATCCATAGGACCAGGACGATACAAGGCGACCAGAGCAATAATGTCCTCAAAGCGGTCGGGCTTAGCCTCGCGCAGCATACCTTGCATGCCGCGACTTTCAAGCTGGAATACCGCTACGGTATTGGCCCGCTTTAAGACCTCAAATGCCTTCTCATCATCAAGCAGGATTTCACTCATACTCCAATCTTTGCGATCAGTATGCAAAGCCTTGATGCTTCGCTCTGCAGCAGCCAAGATCGTCAGTGTTGTGAGGCCTAAAAAGTCAAACTTCACCAGACCAATTGCTTCAACATCGTCTTTATCAAACTGACTAATGACAGAACTACTATCCTGATCTTTAGTCTCTTGTGTATACAGAGGGCAAAAATCAGTGAGGCGACCTGGAGCAATCAATACACCACCAGCATGCATACCCACGTTCCGCGTCATCCCCTCTAGCTGTTCAGCTAAAGAGAGCAGTTGACGTACCTCATCTTCGTTCTTCTCACGTTCGGCTAATTGCTTTTCTTCTTTCTTCGCCATATCAATCGTCATGTATTGACCTGGCTTATTTGGTACAAGCTTGGCAATTCCATCGACAAAGTTATAACCCTGCTCTAGTACGCGCCCAACGTCCCGAATTGCTGCTCTAGCTGCCATCGTTCCAAAGGTAGCAATTTGACTAACCGCATCTTTGCCGTATTTATCTTTGACATATTGAATGACCCGATCACGCCCATGTTGACAAAAGTCGATATCAAAGTCGGGCATTGAGACCCGCTCAGGATTTAAGAAGCGCTCAAAAAGGAGGTTGTATCGCAAAGGATCCAGATCGGTAATGCCTAATGAATAAGCCACTAAAGATCCAGCGCCCGATCCTCTTCCTGGGCCGACTGGTACACCATTATTTTTAGCCCAGTTAATGAAATCTGCCACGATGAGGAAGTAACCAGGAAAGCCCATCTGAGAAATCGTCTTCACCTCAAACACTAGGCGATCATGATAGCGTTGTTGCTCATTGGCGCGCTTTTCTGGATCAGGAAAATTACGCTCCATATGGCGCTTCAAACCAATCTCTGATTGCGCCATTAAATACTCATCCAAAGTAACGCCTTGCGGTGTCGGAAAATCAGGTAAGCGCGGCTGACCAAGAACTAAAGATAAATTACAACGTTTTGCTATCTCGACCGAGTTTGCTAGAGCAACAGGTAAATCGGCAAACCGTTTTTCCATTTCTGCTTGAGTGAGGAAATATTGCTCTTCATTAAATTTCTTTTGGCGACGGGGGTTGCCCAATAACTCACCTTCAGCAATACATACGCGTGCCTCATGAGCCGTAAAATCTGTCCTTTTCATGAACTGAACTGGGTGCGTAGCAACGACTGGTAGGTCTAGCTCACTGGCCAAATGACAAGCTAGCTGGACTTGTTTTTCATCTTGAGGATGACCACCGCGCTGCACTTCAAGATAAAACGAATTAGGAAAGAGTGTATCTAGGCGCAGTGCTGCTTGTTTTGCCTGCTCATCTTGACCGGCTAATAATGCTGCACCCACTTCTCCACTTCGACCCCCAGATAAAGCAATTAAACCAAACGCCAAAGTTCGCTTGGCTACCTTATCCTCTTCCTTCGCCGCAGGCTCACTAAACCAAGTCATATCGACTTCAGCTCGACCTCGAGTTTGATTATCTAGGGATGCTCTGCTGAGCAACTGACAGAGGTTTAAGTAGCCAGAATGGTTTTGTACTAAAAGCAATAAACGATGGGGTTGATCTGGTTCTAAAGGATTACTAATCCAAACATCAGCGCCAGCAATGGGTTTGACGCCACCAGAGCGGGCGGCAGTATAAAAACGCACCAAACCAAATAAATTACTCAAGTCAGTCAGGGCTAGCGCGCCCATTTCATCTTTGGCGGCGGCTACTACTGCATCATCTATGCGAACGACCCCATCCGTAATCGAAAACTCGGAATGAAGGCGAAGATGAACAAAACGGGGTAAAGCCATGAGATGATTTTAGCTGTGTCCAAGTTCAAAAACCCTCCCTCCCAACCAGTCGGCTACCGCGGGCGATTTGCCCCTTCTCCGACCGGCCCTCTCCATGCAGGATCCCTGGTTGCAGCCCTCGGGAGCTGGCTAGATGCCCAAAAAAATAGGGGTCAATGGCTCCTGAGAATCGAAGATCTAGATACCCCCCGATGTGTCCCAGGGGCTGGCGAGCAAATACAAGACCAGTTATTGGCTTGCGGCCTAGCTTGGGATGAGGATGTCATCTGGCAATCAGAACGTCTAGCAGGCTATCAAAAAGCCTTCGAAAAGCTCAATTTAATCAAGCTGCTCTATCCCTGCTCTTGTTCAAGACAAACCATTGCACACACCCTAGCCCAAATGGGAATACAAACACCCCGCAATCAAGAAATGGTTTATCCAGAAAGCTGTCGGCCAGAACCATTGATCACATACTCTTCAGAAGACCTCAACAATACCAATCTGACTTGGAGACTTGCTCTCCCACCTGACTGCAACATAACATTCGTAGACGAGGTCTTAGGAGTACAAAGTCAGCAGCTCAATACTCAAGTAGGAGATTTTGTGATTCGCCGTAATGATGGTTTATTTACCTATCAGTTGGCTGTAGTGGTAGATGATGCTCTTCAAGGTATTACGCATATTGTGCGCGGCCAAGACCTACTGAGTAATACCGGAAGACAAATTCATTTACAAAATATTCTGGGATTACCAACCCCCCAGTATTTACATCTACCTTTAGTACTAGATGAGCACGGTGAAAAACTGAGTAAACAAACTTTAGCCACACCCATTCAGACGCAGAATGCGAAAGAAGCGCTTGCAGAATTACGTAAAGCAGCAAAACACTTGGGGCTGAGGCAATTACCAGACAGTGAAAACATCACGATTGCCGAGTGGCTTCTAGCGGCTACTCACGCATGGAAAGCGTAAGTAGCTTTCCATACTTTTTTAATACCTCATTTATTTTTTCTTAAAGCCACCGAGCAAGGCACCAACAGTAGGCTTGGCTGGAGTGATGCCCACTTTTTTCTCTACTGGCTTGGCACCCTCTACTGATTGTGGTGCAGCAGTGGGTTCATAAGGCTTGTAGAAAAATGGGTCTGACATTTTTGCTGGCACTCCACTATTTAATGATGCGCTGCTTGATGCAGATCTATTTGAAGGCGCCCTACTTTGTGAGGGTGCGCCTTCTGGTAAAGGCTTGACCTCTAACTTGCGCTTCATCAACCTTTCTATATCGTCTAGAAGACGCTTTTCACTAGCATCGACTAAAGCAATCGCATCACCTGTACTGCCCGCACGCCCTGTTCTACCAATGCGGTGAATAAAATCTTCTGCGTTGTAAGGCAATTCATGATTAATGACGCAAGGCATATCGGGGATATCTAAACCACGTGCCGCTACATCGGTTGCTACCAATACTTCAATAGCACCTGACTTAAAAGCATCCAGAGTAAGGGTACGCTCACCCTGGCTCTTATCACCATGAATTGCGCCTGCCTTAATTCCATCGCGCTCTAAGGCCCGCGCTAACCTAGCACAGCCTAAGCGGCTATTAGTAAAGATGATGCATTGGCGAGATAAGCCTTGGCGAGTCCGGGACTCCAACACTTTGACAATGGCACTTTGTTTATCGCTAGAGGACACCATATGCACTACTTGTTTTACGGTGTCTGCAGCAGCATTTTGTCGTGCAACTTCTACTGTTACTGGAGTGCGTAAATAACTTTGGGCTAATTTTTTAATCTCTTGAGAAAAGGTTGCAGAAAATAAAAGTGTTTGTCTTTGTGCCGGAATTAAATTAATAATGCGCTGTAGATCCGGCAAGAAACCCATATCCAGCATACGATCTGCTTCATCCAGCACCAACAACTCGACTTGGGATAGGTTTGCCACCTTAGAACCAATATGATCTAACAAGCGACCAGGTGTAGCGATCAAAATCTCGACGCCATTGCGCAGCAAAGCCACCTGCTCCTTCATATCAACGCCGCCATAAACAACCGCGGTCCGCAGATCTGTATGCTTAGAGTAACTAGCAGCATTCTCAGCCACTTGAACTGCCAACTCTCTAGTAGGCGTTAAGACCAAGGCACGAATCGGATGACGCGCAGGAGAAGCGCTATTACTAGCGTGGCGCAAAATCTTTTGAATAATGGGTAATACAAAAGCAGCTGTCTTACCTGTACCAGTTTGGGCTGCACCCATGAGATCGCTACCTGCTAATACATGTGGAATGGATTGCGCTTGAATCGGTGTCGGGATCGTGTATCCCTGTTCAGAGACCGCTTTTTGAATCAGTGGATCTAGACCAAAGTCAGCAAAAGTGATTGTTGCCGCAGGAGTGTCACTAGGGGTGGTCTTTTCACCAAGCCCTGTAGAAGAAGTTATTTCAGTATCAGTATTTATCAAGGTAACTTACAGAATGGCAGCGATACCGGCCTTAGCAGTGGCAGCATCCTCGGCCGATTTAACGCCGGAAACGCCGACTGCGCCGATGGTATGACCATCTATTTCAATATTGACGCCACCCTCTAGCATGCCTGAGACGTGCGGGGCAGATAAAAATGCATGGCGGCCATTGTTAATAATTTCTTCGTAAACAAGAGTTTCACGTTTACCCATTGCAGCAGTTCGTGCTTTTTCTTGAGCGATATAGGCAGACAAGGGGGCGCAACCGTCACGACGAATTAAACCCAACATGTGGCCGCCTTCATCACAAACAGCAATCGTGACTGCCAATTTATGTTTGGCAGCATATTGGTCTGCAGCCTCCAAAATCTTTTGTACAGCCGCTTGTGTCAAATAATGTTTATTAGCCAACATGTTTAATCTCTCTATCTCGAATTTGGTTCAGTAATTGCAATATCAATGCATGAATTATAAGGGGTATAGGGGTGCGAGCCTTGCTAGCACTTACTTTAAGAACTCCTGGGCAGCTACAACGCCACTTTCCTTGGGTTTATAGCCCATAGATCCCAAACTCATTTCTACCCCGCTTAGGGCAGCCATCAAGCTGAGCTCATTACAGTCACCCAAATGTCCAATGCGAAACATTTTTCCTTTGAGCTTTCCAAGGCCAGTACCCAACGAGAGATTAAATTTTTCTAAGGCATGTTTACGCAATTTATCAGCATCCATTCCATCGGGCACAACAACACCAGTCAGTACTGGAGAATATGCACTAGGATCCTGACATTGGTTTTCTAGACCCCAAGCCGCTACAGCATGACGGCATGCTTGTGCCAAACGTTGATGGCGAGCAAAAATATTATCCAAGCCTTCACTCATCATCATATCTAAAGATTCATGTAAGCCATACATCAGATTAGTACTAGGAGTTGTTGGCCAATAACCTGTTTTATTCATTTCCAAAATCTCATCCCAAGCCCAATAAGACTTCGGAATCTTATTGTGTTTACTGACTTCAATTGCCTTAGGTGATAGAGCGTTAAATCCAATACCTGGTGGCAACATCAAGCCTTTTTGTGAACCACTAATTGTGACATCAGCACCCCAAGCATCATGCTCAAAGTCCGCAGAGCCTAAGCCAGATACACTATCAACGAGTAATAAGGCAGGATGTTTTGCTGCATCAATTGCTTTGCGAACAGCGAGGATATTTGAAGTCATACCTGTAGATGTTTCGTTATGCACAACACATACCGCCTTGATCTCGTGTTGCGTGTCTTTACGCAAACGCTCTTCAATCACAGAGGCATCAACACCCCAACGCCATGTATCGTGACCCACTTTGCCGATGACCTCAACATCCAGGCCAAGTCGCTTAGCGAGTGCGCGCCATAAGTTAGCAAACTGCCCAGTTTCATAAAACAGCACTTTGTCATTAGGATTCAAAACGTTTACCAACGCAGCTTCCCATGCACCTGTTCCAGATGCGGAATAAATCATGACGGGCTGTTTGGTTTT
>CAJARE010000244.1 GCA_903944255.1 uncultured beta proteobacterium | reverse complement strand
CGCAAGAAAAGATTTTGAAGAATGTTCATCAAATGGTGAACTAGTTTGCTTAAATAATTTAGGCGTTATATATCTGAATGGGTTGGGTACAGAAAAGGATGTGCACAAAGCCTCCAATCTATTTAAAGAGGCTGGGGATGGAGGGTTGGCAAGGGCTTATAAAAATTATGCAGCATCCCTTGGATCCCGGGTCTATTTTCCCAAGATGATTGAGGCTTACTCGAAAGCCTCTGAGATGGGTTCTGCTGAGGCAATGGGGACATTGGCCTATCTATCCCTTTTAGAGGTAGACCCTGAAAGTAGACGCGCATTTCCACCTGAGGCAACATTAATTAATTATGCAAAAGTATCGGCAATGCGAGGAGTTGCCTCAGGGCAACTAGCTTTAGGTACTTTTTATCGTAAAGGCTTAGGCGTACAAAAAAACTTAGATTTAGCTGAGATTAATTTAAAGCTTGCCGTAGTAAGTGATGAACGGGCAGATGGGGAGCTCTACGTTCTTTATGATCTTGATCTAAATAACCAAAAACTATCTCAAGATTACAAAAAAAAGATATTTTTCAATAAAGAAACTTATGCAATGGACGTAGTGACGTCCAACCTCTGCAAGGGAGCCTACGATAAATTTTCATCTACTTGCACATCATGGATAAAAGAATCTGCTATTGCCGGTGCCGGTGCCTCAGGACTTATCTACGGAATTCTCCTGTTTGATGGGGCTACGGCCGGTATTAAACAGGATAGATTTGAAGGTTTGTCATGGATTGTCGCCTCGAAATTTAATGGTAATAAAAAGGCTACTGATATATACGAATTAGTAAAACCTAGCCTCTCTCAGGATGAGGCGACGAATATCAATAAACGAGCACTCGAAATTAACTCTACATTCCCCAAAGTACAAAAAAAATAATTCTATTCGATGGAGTTTGCAATTATTAATCTTAAATGGACATCATGAATGTGCCTTTACACAATCCACCAAGCTTGCCCACCTTATCTGACTTCTTATGACTACGATCAATCCACCTGAAGCCTTGGTTCTCTTGCATTTAGACCGCGTTTCGAAATATGGCTTTAATGACCGAAAGTGGCCGTTCTCTGCCTCTCAGATACCCCAAAACAGCTTATTTTGAGTGTCTGCAGTCTGTCCCATATCAGCCTGTCGTGTTAAACACGACACCCCCACCCCTCGTTTAAGCCAATCTCTCTGCTGCCATTGTTGCCGTCATCTTGCTGTAGTGCCGCTCAATCATCCCAACACTGGTTCCCATCTGCCGTGCCAAGGTGTGTATATCAATACCGCCTGCCAACGCAAAAGTAGCGTAGGTATGACGCAAGCTATACAGCGTTCTGTTTAGTCCGCCACTGTCCTTACGCATACTGCTTCGCACCATTAAGTTTCTAAAGATGTTTTCCATATTGCTAATCTGCGTGTTATCAGGCAAACAGAAGATGGCTTTATCTAACTTCGCCTCAATCAGTCCATTCAAATTTGTATAGTCCAATTTGTGCCAACGCATTAGTCGCTCAAATACTCGTATCACCTCGTGCTTGGCAATTAAGTGGCGTGGACCAGTTTTGCCACTCACCCAAATACGCAAATATTTTTTATTGCCTATCCAATGCCACTGCAAGTGTTTCCACCGCAAGCGTAGTGCTTCTGTGCCGTGCCTTACTCCTGTATTCACCAAAAATTCTATGTAGGCAATACACAGCGTTCGCATAAGTCGTGTTCGCTGTGTGTAACTGCTCTTTGCCCAAGTTTCTGTGTAGCAAAGTAATTCTGTCATCTCTTCTTTACTAAATGCTGGACGCGGTTGGCTACGCTTACCTTTTGCATCTAACAACGGCACGGCACGATTGTGTGCAACACAGCCACGCTCTCTCGCTAAATTCACAACACGAATATAAGCACTTGCGTGATTGCGTTTTGTACTTGCTACAGGAACTTTTCCCATCTCCGTTATTCGCCACATATCAAAGTCAGCTAGCATCTCTGTTGTTATTTTTTCAACTTCGTAGGCGCCAAAAAACGGAATGAGATATTTGTTGATGGCAAAAATATAATCTCTGTAGCAATACCTTCCTGTGTTGTTATTCATCGCACTACTCATATTCGCAATCTCGTCTAACGCAATCTGCTTAAATGTTTTAGTCGTGAGTGCCAAGCCTGCATCTGTTTTTATTTTGACTGTTGCAATAATTGCAATGGCATTGATCTTTGCTTGCTCTATATCGTCTGTATTCGTTGTCGTACTGTGCCACTTGTTGTTTGCTAACTTAAATCGCACTTGCCACTGCACCGACTGCGGACGCTTATACAGCAAGGCTTTGCCGTCCATCAGCTTTACTTGTTTAATAGCGTTTGCGTCAAACTGTGTGGTGAATAGTTGTTGTAGCGAACTCATACACGTAAGTATGTTTTCAAATGCCAACTTGGACGACGATTAGTTTTTTCTCGTCGCAAAAATCCCACGCGGTACTCTGCGAACAAAATTAAGTGTATGATTTTTTTATTGAGTGCCGCAGATTTTTCTGCGAATTGAACGGCACTGTGAAGGATAGCTTTGAGCTAATGTTTACAACTGTCAAACAGCGAAAAATATTTT
>CAJARE010000243.1 GCA_903944255.1 uncultured beta proteobacterium | reverse complement strand
TGTAGAGCCCATACCATGATATTCAGACAATACAGTGCGATCTGGTTTATATCCATCAGCAATCTCAAATAATGAAACACCCAGATGGCCATCTTTGACAGCATTGAAATCAACTCCTACTCCCTCAAGAATAGTGGGGAAGCAGTCAATATGACTGACTGGAGTAGAGATACGTAAACCCTTTGGTACGCTTGGACCAGCCATAATTAAGGGTACCCCAGCAATTTCTTCAAACATGGTGGATTTACCCCATAAACCTCTTGCGCCTAGATTATCTCCATGGTCGCTAGTGTAGATAATGTTTGTTGTGTCAGATAGACCAACCTCATTTAGCGTTTTTAATATCTTGCCAATGTTCTCGTCTAAGTAGGAAACTAAACCAAAATATCCTGCCAAGGCACGTTTAACTTGATTAGGATTTTCGAAATAATCATCGTAACAAAATGAGTTGCGATAATCTTCTAAATAAGGATGCATTGGACGATCTTCTCGAGCATAAAGTCGCGGCATAGGCAGGTCTTTGCCCCAGTATTTATAGTAATGCTCGGGTGGTGCGGTAAGTGGGAAGTGAGGTGCCACAAATGAAACAAATAACACCCATGGTTTGTCACTTTCTTTTTCCGCTTCCTCATGCAGCCAAATTTGGGCTTTAGAGCAAATTTCTTTATCATAAAAGGTATATTGAGATTCACCAGGACCAGCTAAGGCAGCCATTTTTTTAGCGCCCCCCCGCTTTGGTAGGTCATCACGAATAAGGCCCATCAAATCACCTTTGCCACCTAAAATATGCATCGGTATTTGCTCCTCGGTGAAACCATGATCTTCATCAGGCTTGCGAAAGTGCAACTTACCAATAGATGAGACTTTATAGCCACGCTCACGTAGAATATGGTGCCATGATGGAATAGAGCCATCGTAGGCGTCAGCATTATCCCAAAAACCAATTTGGTTAATATATTTACCACACGCAAAACCAGCCCTTGCAGGGATGCAAACAGGGCTTGTAGTGTAGGTATTCGTGAAGTTTGTGCCCCTAGCTGCTAGGGCATCTAAATTTGGCGTTTCAATAATTGGGTGCCCGGCGCTGCCAAGAACTTTTGGATTATGTTCATCAGACATAATGACTAAAAAATTAGCTGGTTTCATATTGGCTCGGCTGGATAAATTGAGATTACTTGGATTAGGTCATTTTATACGGGTTTGTACTTTTTTTATGAGCCTATGCGCAAAGAAGGACTAAAAATGTACACTGTATATATTAATATTCGGTAATTAATAAATATACTCATTAGGGGGGTTAAGTGGCTACTGTAGATTCAAAGTTAATAAGTCAATATTTAAATGTATCGGCTTCAAATATATCTGATGCCTTAGATCGGCTTGGCATTAATGGCGCCCCTCAAGGCATATTGCCAATATACCCATGCGCTAAAATTGCTGGTCCAGCAGCTACTTTGAAATATTTACCATTTGGACAGGCAGAAGAGTCAACCGTCATTGGTACGCTAAAGGCGATTGTGCTTGGTGGAGCAGGCTCAGTACTGGTAGTAGATGCTTCCGAAAACCCCTTTGTGAATTCCTTTGGCGGTGTTGCTGGGGCAACTGCAAAACATAATGGTTTGGTTGGATGTGTCACTGATGGCGTTGTACGTGATGTTGATGAATATAAAATTTATGGCATGCCTGTTTATGCCAAGGGCATTGCACAGCAATCTGTTCGTGGGCGCTCTTCTTGTGCGGGCTATGGCATACCAATTAAGTTAGCTGGAATACCAGTGCGGCCAGGCGACTTTATCTTGGCAGATGAAAATGGCACCGTGGTTGTGCCGATGGAGCATATTGCAGAAGTACTCGCTTTTGCCCAAAAAGTGAAGGCCACCGAAGATCGCGTTATTGCTGAAATTCGCGCAGGCGCTGATCCTGTAGAGGCACATCTAAAAGTTAATTACGATAATATGTTGAAAAAATAAACCTGTAATGCCCGATCATTTAAATAAAAATCATCGCGCTTCTTTATTTTGGGGTGGATTGCGCCTGAGTGAATTAACTAATGAAACTGAATGTGCTGCTGATATTGTTTGTATTGACTTAGAAGATTCGGTGCCATTAGACCGTAAGCAGGATGGTCGCTTGGCACTCAAACAATTTTTACAAACGTATAAACCGACAAAGTCAGCGCAATATATGGTTAGAATTAATTCTCTGGATTCAGAAGATGGGCAAAGTGACTTAGCAATGCTAGTCAATCAACCCGCCTTTATTTCTACCTTATTAATTCCCAAGCTTGAATCAGTAGAGGAGTTAATCCAGGTTGGTCATTTTTTGGAAGAAAAAAATTCTCCAATGAATTTATTTGGAATCATTGAAACAGCAAAGGGCCTAGAGCATGCCTCACTTATTGCTTGCGCACATCCAAAGTTAAAAGGACTGTATTTCGGCGGATTTGATCTTTCAACGGCAATTGGTTGTGAGATGGATTGGGAGCCATTGCTCTATAGCCGCTCTAAAGTGGTACATGCAGCTGCGCTGGGCGGCATTTTAGTATTTGATTCTCCCGCACCATTTGTTGACGCAACTGCAGACCAAGAAAAGCTATTTAACTATTGCTTGAGATCTAAAGCTTTAGGCATGATGGGTATGGTGACTAAGCATGGCAGTCAAGTGAGCACGATTAAGCGAGCATTTTCTCCCAGTGCAGATGAAATCGCTCGGGCGGAAAAAATACTGGGGATGTATGCCATAGATCCCAGTCGGCCCATTGTTTACGAGGGTAAATTAATTGAGTTACCAATGATCAAAAAACTAAGGCAACTTTTTTAGTTATGGCAACGATTCAATACTTAACTCGCATCGAATTCGATTATGGAGCGATTAAGACGCTTCCAAACTTACTAAG
>CAJARE010000242.1 GCA_903944255.1 uncultured beta proteobacterium | reverse complement strand
GCACCCATCTAAGTTCAGACGTTAAGTTTGAATATGATGAAGGCATAGTCCAGGGAGTAGTGAAAGCTACACAAACCGGAATCCTTTGGTCCCAGGTTCAAGTCCTGGTGGGCCCACCAGAAAGCAAACCCTCATCAGAAATGGTGGGGGTTTTGTCTTTTAAGTATTGCTTTAAGTAAAGCTTGTGCGGCCGCTTACCTTCATTTTGAGGGCTTTGCTATTATCAGCCAGCTGCTTGCTTTCTGGCATCTTGTAACATGCTAAGGGTAATTTTTCTTACTTCAATTTTGCTTTGGTCAATATGTGCTTTTAGTAATCTTTGTGCCTCAGAGCTTCTACCTGCCAAAATGGCTTTGATGATTTGACCGTGCTCATCGTAGGTATTATTGATACGATCATTTTTTGTGAAATCTAGCCTTCTTACAATCTTGATACGCTCAGTAATTTCAGAATGCGTCTTTAGCATTTCTTCATTCCCTGATGCTTTAACTAATGAAGTATGAAATTGTTCATCGAGTAATCCAACCTCTAGTGTATCGAAACTCCGTTTTGATTTCGGTACTAGCCAGATTTTTTGCAGATCTTTAAAAATATGATTATCTCGATTAGAGTTACACAGCGCTTGAACAGCATTTGACTCAATCAAAATTCGAAAGTCATATAACTCATCTAGCTTATCAAAATCTAAAGGCGCAACTTGCCAGCCAATTTTGGGAATGGATTTAATAAATCCCCCGTGCTGCAATTGCTGCAAAGCTTGACGTAGTGGAGTTCTACTGACTGATACCAGCTTAGCTAGATTACCTTCAGAGATTAAATCCCCAGGCATCATCTCAAAATTAAAGATTTTCTGTTTAATCTGAGAGTAGGCATGTTCCGCAAGACTCGAGAACTCGCTATTAATAGGAATGATGGACGGCATTACTATCGATCTCCCAATTGATGTATGTAAGCTCTCCATCCACCTAGATCGCTAATATCTTTCGCACCTTCAATTGCATATGGTTCACAAATAAAACCCTTTACCCACGAGCCATCATCTAATTCAATATTACCAAGACCTAATGGGGCCGGAATGAGCCCTAAGAATGAACCAACTTCACTAGCTGGCATTGCATAGACCTCTAGATCAATTGCTGCTCCATTAGATTTAGCTTTTACTAAGCCAGGTTTGGGTGGGGTCGTGTTGGGAAGTGCAAAGAGACGATACGATTTAGCTGACTTACAGACTTTTATTAAGCGAGCATGACGCTCAGTTAATTGAGAATGTAAAGGCATTCCCTTAAGATGCGCTCCAACCACAGCAATTTCCATACTGTCTTTGTCATTAGCGGAAATAGTGAGCTCAGCAAGGGTTGCTTTGGTATGAGATTTGCCCAGTGGAAGACCAAATAAGATCTGCCATTGCGCTGCTAGCTTCAGCAGTGCATTATCAAAGCCTTCCTGCGCAATCAGAGTAATGCCAAACGGCATACCTGCTTCTGTAAATCCAGCAGGAACCGCTACAGCACAGAGGCGCATGAGATTAACATAATTGGTATACATCCCTAATTCACTATTTTTTATAATCGGGTGCTTCTTTAGATCCTCTAAAGTGGGATGATTTGGTGCGCTTGGTACCAAAATAATATCGCATTTTGCCCAAGACTTTTTAGCCTCGATCTCTAACTCTTTTAATTGATAAATTGCTCTAAATCCTTGCGCAGCTGTGTATGATGCGCCGCTTTGAATAATCTGCTTCACACTGGAATCAAATGAATCCGGATTCGATTTTAGAAAATCCTCTGTAACAGCAAAACGCTCAGCGACCCAAGGCCCATCATATAAAAGCTTGCCAGCTTTAACAAAGGGATCAATATCGACTGGAATAAACTCAACATCTAAACCTTTTGCATTTTCAATTGCTTTAGCAAAAGCTTTTTGATACTGCCCATTATCTAAAAATTGACAGCTGATAGGGATGCCTATACGAGTCGGCTTTCTAAAGCTTGAGACTTGTTTTGGGCTTGGATGGAACTGTGCCTCTTTGGCTCTATCAAGCTCAGTCGATTTCATGACATCTAAAACGATATCGGCATCAGCAGCAGTGAGCGTCATGATAGATACACAGTCAATCGACTTGCATGCTGGAAATACGCCCTCAGTGCTGACTAATCCAGGGGTGGGTTTAGTGCCTACGATGTTGTTAAATGCCGCAGGAATTCGTCCTGAGCCAGCCGTATCGGTACCTAGACTAAAACAAACTAAGCCTCTTGCCACTACTGAGGCAGAACCTGAACTCGAGCCACCGCTGACATAAGTCGGATCAAATGTATTAGGCACGGCGCCATAAGGTGAACGGGTTCCAACTAAACCAGTAGCAAATTGGTCTAGATTAGTTTTACCTATCAAGATCGCGCCAGCTTCTATTAACTTTTGAACTACCGTTGCATTCTTCTTGGGTTCAAAGACAAAATCTGGACAAGCTGCAGTTGTTTCCCAGCCCAGCGCATCGATATTGTCTTTAATAGCAAATGGGATGCCGTATAGCGGAAGCTGAGCAATACCTTTTTCTTTTACTAAGGACTCTAAATAACTGAACTGCTCACTCATTTTCTGATCGCTTGCTACAGAGATCCAAGCTGGGTCTTTAGACTCCTGAAAGCCATGCCTAATGCCATCCAGTAATTCATTAATATGTTTATGTGGATTTAGATCTTCAGATTGATAGCGGTGAAGTAGTTCTTTAATGGTAATCATGCTCTCATCTCCCGTTGAAATACTTCCAATGCCAATGCTTTTGTTTTAATAAATTCTGCCTCACTGACACTCTCAGGTGATCGAGGTTTAGCCATATCAAACTTGAGGTATTCAGCAATGCGAGTAGGTCTGCGTGTTAATAGCAAAATCTTGTCAGCTAAAAAGACTGCATCCTCTAGATCATGCGATACGATCATCATGGTTACGCCAGTACTCAAATTAGCTTCTTGTAACTTAGCTCTGATAAATAAGGTCATTTCAAAATCGAGTGCTGAGAAGGGCTCATCTAAAAATAGAATCTCTGGATTTGGGGCTAATGCCCTCATGATTGAGACCGTTTGCATCTGGCCACCAGAGAGCTCATAGGGGTAAAGATTGAGATTAAATTTAATCTCGAATAGATTGACTAGTTCATCAACCCGAGCCTTAACTTTTTCTTTAGACATGCCACTGCGTTTAAGTGGATAAGCAATGTTGTCCAGTGAGCTCATCCAAGGGAAAAGGGCATCACGATAATTTTGAAACACATAGCCAATAGTGGTTTTGTCTAAGGTTTTGCCATCAAACAATACTTCTCCCGAATCTATGGGCATCAAACCAGAGATCATATTAATTAGCGTTGATTTGCCGCAACCATTGGGGCCAAAAATTGAAACAATCTTTCCTTTAGGAATATCCAAATTAAAGTTGTCATAAAGTACCGCTCCATTAAAAGACTTATCAAGTCCACGGATGGTGACATGAGTCCCAATTTCTGCTTGTAAATCAAGAATAGTACTCATGCTTTTCCGCCCCAATGAACAATACGTTTTTCTGATAACAGAAATAAAAGATTAAGACCATAACCAAGAGCGCCAGTAATCAGAATGGAGCTATACATCTCTTTGACATTAAATACTTGCTGAGCATCAATGATGCGATGTCCCAAACCATTTTCAGAGCCAATAAACATCTCAGCTACGATCACAATTACCAAGGCCATCGAAATACCCATACGCAAACCTACAAAGGTTTGAGGTAAGCTCTCCATTAGCAATACATCTTTAAAGATATAGCGAGTAGGAATTCCCATCGTTTTAGCTGCATTAACGCGAGTCTTCTTGGCATTCATCACACCATAGGCGCTATTAAATAGAATGACCAAGACAGCGGCAAAGGCTGCAATGGCAATTTTATTAATATCAGTAATGCCAAAGATCAACATAAAGAGCGGTATCAAAGCAGATGAAGGGGTAGATCTAAAGAAGTCGATTAAGAATTCAACGCTGCGATAAATCTTTTCATTGCTGCCTAAGATAATGCCTAATGGAATCCCAACCGCAGCAGCTATACCAAAAGCATAGAAGGTACGTTTAATTGTTGCGAATAAATCAACAAAAATAGCGCCACTCATAAAAGAATCTGCCATATAAGCTAAGGTTGCTCCAGGGGGTGGCAGCAAGATTGGCTTTACCCACTTTGCCTCCAACATCAGGCTCCAAAGCAATAAAAGTGCAATGGGCCCAATCAGTGGAAGGAGCTTTTGAAGATGCTCTTTATTAATCATGAGATATTAATTACCGTAGATTAGTGGCTTTACATCAACCACCTTAGAGAAAATCTTACGATCAGTAAATACGTCAAAGTATTTTTGGAAGTAAGCAATATCTGCAGGTTTGAATTCATTAAACATCACAAAATTTGCCAAAGGCACTTCTTTAACAACTGCTTCTTCAATCGCCGTAAAGCCATCTAGTGATTTTCTGGATTCTTCTGGATTCTTACGAATAAAATCTACTCCCTTGGCGTAGGCAAGGATGTACTTCTTAACATCGTTTGGACGCTCCTTAATTAATGCAGTAGTCAAAGATGCTGACCCACCAAACCATGGAGCCATCGGATCACCCAGCATGTATTTAGAAATCACACCTGCTTCCAATACTCGTGAGATACCTTTTACTTTCCCAATTGTTCCAGATGGCTCAAGGGTATAAACAGCATCAATTTGGCCTGCAGCCAGTGCTGGGATATGTTGGCCTACTGGTAATTCGATTGGCTTAACATTTGCCAAGCCATTATTTTCTAGAATGATCTTCGCTAGGGTTACGTTCTGAATGCCAGGGCCACAGCCAAACTTAACATCTTTTGGAAGATCTTTAATGGTCTTGACTTTGCTATCTAGTGGTACCAAGACCTCATCTAATACATACTTTGCGTTTGACGGGTTTGAGCAAATAATTTTAAATAGGTTTGGTGAGGATATTTCTGCAAGCGCCAATGCCGCAGAGGCTGTACCGTTTGC
>CAJARE010000241.1 GCA_903944255.1 uncultured beta proteobacterium | reverse complement strand
GCTTATGACTCTTCTAATTCTAATTGGGCAGTTCAAAACGCCGTATATGATAATTTTTTGATATTGCTATTTTCTTGCCCGTGAGCTCAAATCAATCCATATAATACCTCTTTGATCACTTGGTGATTATGGCTAGAGACAGCCTAGATGAGCTCAGCAACATATTCACCAGCCAAGGATTTCAATTAACGCCTCTAGCTCACCACAATTTGGGCTCAAGCAATCGTCTCATCATACTCAAATCTAGCTATATCGAACTGCTGGGCTGGGAAAAAGAAAAACAGACCCAAAGAGCAGAAATTGCTCATCAGCCCATTGGCTTAGATGCCCTAGTATTTCGTACCGACAATGCTAATGCATGCTACCGGCAACTTAAAGAAGCTGGCTTTGCGGTAAACCCCGTACAAGATTTATCACGTGAAGGAGACTTCATGGGAAATAAAGTGCTCGTGGAATTTAAAACAGTCCGCTTTTCAGAGCAGCCTATTCCAGGCCTTCGGATCTATTTTTGTGAGCACTTAACTCCAGACTATGTTTGGCAAAAACAATGGTTAACACACCCCAATAAAACGCAGGATTTACAGAAAATCACAATTGTTAGCCCAAATATCAAGGAGACTGCTACAAGATTTCAAAGTCTTTTAGAGCTTGCTGATAATCAATTGAGGTTTCTAAAGGATTGCGTCCAGATTTCTCTACCCAATATCACTCTCTGGATTCAGCCCCAGGATTCTCCTAAGGGGGTATCTATTGAGAGAGTGTCTCTAAATCAATCCGCCTCAGATACTGTAGACTTCATTATCGACCATCATTTTCTTACCCATACTCATTCATCATTAGGGACTCATCTATGAAAATCACGAATCATTTATTTGTTAAATCCTTCTTCTTAGTTTTAGCAGCACTAATGATCTCCAGCCCCGCTCTAGCACAAAGCGATAAGCCTCTCACCTTGGTAGTGCCATTTCCCCCCGGTGGAAGTACTGATATTACTGCTAGAACGATTCAGCCAAAATTGGCTGAAAGAATTGGTAGGCCCGTGGTGGTAGAAAATCGCCCTGGTGCCGCAAGTCAAATTGCCACACAGCACGTAGCAAAGGCCGCACCCGATGGTAATACCTTACTGATTAGCTTTGACAACCACTCTATTAATCCCATTGTTAAACCCAAGCTACCCTATGACACCTTCAAAGATTTTGTGGGAGTCAGTTTATTGGTCCGCTTTCCATTAGTGATTGCGGCGAATCCGTCCGTTCAAGGTAATAACTTAACGGAATTTATTGCTGCCGCAAAAAAACGTCCTGGGTATTACAGCTATGCTTCAACAGGCATTGGATCTCTCAATCAATTAGCCATGGAAGATCTGAAGCGTAAGGCGGGTATTTTCGTACTTCATGTTCCCTATGGAGGGGGAGGCCCTGCAATTGCTGCAGTAGTAGGCAATACCGCTAGCATGACTCTATTAAGTTATGCCGCTCTCAAAGGACAAATCCAAGCCGATAAACTGAAGCCTCTTGCTGTGACTGGGGCCCAACGTCTCCCAGAATTACCAAAGACCCCAACAGTTGCAGAGTCTGGTTACCCAGGTTTTGAGGCTTATTCTTGGATTGGCGCGTTTGCTCCAGCAGATACCCCAGCAGCTATAGTTAAAAAACTGACAGCAGATTTTCAGGCAGTCCTCAGCGATCCCGAAATCAAAACTAAACTCACTCAAGGTGGATTTGATGTACAAGCAAGTGATGGGCCTACTCTAGATAAATATGCCAAGAATGAATTTGAGCGCTGGCAACAATTTGTAAAGACAACCAAACTCAATCTTGACGATTAGTATGAGTGAAAAAATAACTGGTGCAGAAGCTCTAGTAAGAATGCTAGAGCAATATGAGGTTAAGCATATCTTCGGCTTATGTGGCGATACGAGCCTGCCTTTCT
>CAJARE010000240.1 GCA_903944255.1 uncultured beta proteobacterium | reverse complement strand
TTGTTCTTTGTTTACGCTGCTCAACAGTCTGCAAGCGAGGATTGAGAGTCAAGGCTTTCTCGGGACAAGTCTGAACACAAATGCCACATTGAACGCACTGCTTTTCAATAAAGGAGAGAATCGGTTCATCTGGGTTATCTAAGAGAGCGCCCTCAGGACAACTGCTCACACAAGACATACATAAAGTACAAGCATCTTTATTAATCAGTAGACCACCCAATAATGATGGCTGAGGTAGAGCAACACCGGCCTCTGGTAAAGCAGTCTTAGCTTGTTTTTGCAAATGCTCAAGGACTGCCTCAACAGTCTCCCGTTTCTGGGTAGATAAACCAAAACTAGCGGGAGTACAAATCGGATTCAGGGCACCGCGCTGACGAAGTGCAGACATCGCCTTGGATACCGTTTGTAAATCATCGGCTGATTGGGCAGCAATTAAATGAATTCTTTCTTCAAAACCGTAAGCCCCCAAGATAGCGTTGGCAAGCCTGGCCTGCTCTTCAAGGGTTGCCCGATAAGCTGGATCCTCTTCGCCACTTAAAAGCAAGACTACTTCACCAAACCCATAAGTAAGAGCACCAAGCCATAAATCCAAACCAGTAGAAGCAATATGCTCGATGCCATAAGGAATGGCAAATGACGGCAAGCCTTCAAACTGTTTCGGTGCCACATGTGCGGAGCGGCCCAAGCCATCAATCATGCGGGTGCCCTCTTTCAAAGTATGTAAAAGCAGACTCGGTGCAGCAACTTGATTGATTTTCTTAGCTTCAGCAGTAAAGACTGAGGCAATTGTTTTTAACTCTTTAGCTTGATGGGGCACGCTAGGGTAGTTATAGCGCATCGCACCCGATGGGCAAGCCGTAGAGCATGCTCCACAACCCATGCAAAGATTGGGATTAACTTCAACGCTACCTTGGCCATTTTTGAAGAGAGAGCTAATGGCTCCAGTCGAGCAGACATCAATGCAAGCATTGCACCCTACTTTGCCATTACGGCCATGGGCGCAAATTTTTTCGTTGTAGACAAAATATTTAGGCTTCTCAAATTCACCTACCATCTCTAACAATTGATTGACCACCAATGCTTGTTCTAAGGGATCCTTGCCTGGAGCAAAATATCCCTGAGGCGTTTGACTCATCCGCATTTTTGGGTCTTCACGCAAATCTAAAATCAAATCAAATTCGGAGTTACGTTTTCGGTCGGCTCGATCAAAAGAAATTGCGCCAATACTTGCGCACGCACTAACGCAATCACGATGTGATTTACATTTAGTCAAATCAATCTGAAAGGAAAGATCAATTGCATTCTCAGGGCAAACTTCAACGCAAGCGCCGCAACGCGTGCACATTTCTGGATCAATCGGATTTTGCAGATCCCAGTCAACTGAGAACTTGCCGAGGAAGCCGTCTAGCTTAGTCACCACACCGGTATAAATGGGGTAGTTTCGTGCCAGCGGTAAATCACCAGGCTCAGTACACAAGACAGAAACATCTAATGACCCGCTCAGTTTTTCTGCCCACGGCAATGCTACAGATCCCGCACCAATAATGAAGATCCTGCCTTGACTTTCATAATTCACCACTGGGACAGGCTCAGCTTCAGGCATATCAGCTAAAGCAAGTAAAGCGGCAATCTTCGGTCCTGATGCTTTAGCTTCTTGAGTCCAACCCGCCACTTCACGAATATTGACAAAACGCAGGGGCGCCACTAACGGCTTTTGTGACTGCTCTGCTAACTCATTAAATAAAGCACCCTCTTGGGTGCAGGCGACCACCAATGAATCAGACCCATCTAGCGCCTTTAAAAAAGAGCCAACCTCTTGTCTACACAAAGATCGATGCACCGGGACGCCAAGCGCCTTAGCATCTAAAGGCATAGTGCCATTACAGTTACAAACTAGTTTTTGACTCATGCACTATCTTCTTTGGTTTTTTTCTGGGTAGGTTCTATCGATACTTCATCCAAGTTAGCAGGTTTAGCCTGCGCTGTTGAATCTGTGGATGTTAAATCAGTTTCGCCCTGGGCTTCTAAAAGCGGATCATTGGACTTGGATAAGGCCTCTTCTTCCGCTGACTGCTTTTCACCAGCAGTTGAATCAGCTTCAGGTTTACGAAACAGGTTGAGCATATCGCTCTGAACCATTCTTTCTAGCATACCTGGAGGCAAGGGATCAGGCTTGGAGTAGTCATCTATATAGATATCTAAGCCGTCCATCACATTGAAATGGGGATCAGTAAACATCTTCTTCAGAGCGGCTTGCTGAACTGCAGGATCAACATCTGGCTTCATAAAGGCAGAAAAATCTGGATCAAATCGATCGATTTTCTGAACATCCTCTAGAGTTGCAGGTGGCGGAGCTTCTACCTTAGGCGGAATGGGATCGGGAGTCTGAGCAACTTCTTTAGGCTGCTCTTCTGGCTCATCTAGCTGTCCAGTTTTACGCTTAGACCAACGACTTAAAAAACTATCTGCCATCATTCCTCCGCTGGGCGATTTGCGCCCTTGAATGATGCTGGCTTGTGCCGCTTTTTGGGCTCAGGCCGATAGTTATCATTGACATACTCTTGTAACCAAGAAGCATGTTCCTCGCTCATGAGAACTAAATCTACGGACTCACCACCATCTAATAGACGTGCTGCTTCGTTATAGCTGACACAGATCCGATGAGGCACTGCACATGTTGATTCTGTTTTTGCCAGTGCTAAGGATTGCTCATCAATATACCGATCAATATCTTCTTCTAGACGCCACATTACAAACCAGCTAGGTGTAGTTGCAGATACGTTGAGATAGTAGCCCTCAGCCTCATCAGGAAAGAGATTCAGCTCAAAACCAGTAAACAACCACGATTCACCACCATCATCACGGCCTAAGAATTGACCACAGATGGGCTTGCTTGGCTGTTTTTGAGAGTCATATTGCCCAAAATCAGGCAATACCTCTTGAGGAGCCCATCGATATGAAATCCATGGGTTATCGATGTTTTGCTTACGCATCAATACTGCAAAGCGCATAAGTCCTCAGGTATTTTGAACTACGATGTTAGGAAATTTACTACTCATATCTTTAGCTAAATTAGCAACTCGAATGGCGACTTGTCTGGCAATGTTTTTATAAATTGCACTGATTGCTCCATCCGGATCAGCAACTACTGTAGGACGACCCGCATCAGCCTGCTCACGAATCGACAGATTCAAAGGCAAGGCTCCTAAAAAGTCGACGCTATATTCCTTGCACATTTTTTCTCCGCCACCTGTACCAAAGATATGCTCTTCGTGACCGCATTGCGTGCAAACATAAGTACTCATATTTTCAATAATGCCGACGATGGGCACCCCCACCTTCTCAAACATTTTCAAACCTTTACGAGCATCAAGTAAAGCAATATCTTGAGGAGTAGTCACAATGACCGCGCCCGTTACTGGTACCTTTTGCGCCAAGGTCAACTGAATATCGCCAGTACCTGGAGGCATATCAACAATTAAGTAATCTAAGTCCCGCCAACGAGTTTGACGAAGTAACTGCTCTAAAGCCGATGTCACCATTGGTCCACGCCAAACCATCGGCGCATCTTCTTCAATCAAAAATCCAATAGAGCTTGCTTGTAATCCATGTCCTTCCATGGGCTCGATAGTATTTTCTTCAATTGATTCAGGTCTACCAGTAATACCTAACATCATTGGTTGACTAGGCCCATAGATGTCAGCGTCAAGAATCCCAACCTGGGCACCTTCAGCTGCAAGAGCTAAGGCCAAATTGACGGCGGTAGTTGATTTACCAACCCCCCCTTTGCCACTCGCTACAGCAATAATATTTTTAACGCTGGGCAATAGTTTTACACCGCGTTGTACGGCATGAGCAACGATTTGGCTGCTCACGTTCACGCTTACATTTTTAACGCCCGGTAACTCCCGCAATGCATTAATCAATGATTTACGAACAATATCAAATTGACTCTTAGCTGGATAAGCTAAAACAATATCCACAGAAATATCGCCATCCTCAACCCGTAAATTTTTAACGTTTTTAGCCGTTACATAATCGATGTGCGTATTGGGATCAACTAAGTTTTTTAACACCGCTTGAACTGCTTCAATAGTAACTGCCACAACTTTCTCCTAAGAAACCGCTCCCTAAAATGGGATACATAAAGTAATTTTTTATATTTATTGCATATATTTAATTAGTGGGTAGATTAACCGCACAAAGGAAAATTTGCTTATAGGGGATTAAGCAGCCCTTAAATTGTGAGTTTCAAATTAATACTGGAAACCCTGCATCTTTTATGAGCTCGCTAGCCTGTGCTTTTGATAGGGAAGTCTCCAAACTCACCGTCTGGGTAGCCAAATCGGCTTGGACCTTGGCTTGGGGGTCCTGGGATTGAATGGCCCTAGTGACGGCATTAATGCAGCCTCCACAAGTCATTCCGGTCACTTTTAGACTCAACATCGCAACCCCCTCATATTGATATTGCTTGGTATGAAGTAGATTATCTTCTATATGAGCACGTCAAAAGACACAAATTCTGAACTATTTACTTTAGATATTGGTGGAATGACCTGCGCCTCCTGCGTAGGTCGGGTCGAGAAGGCGCTTGATAAGGTGCCTGGGATTGAAGCTGCAACCGTTAATTTGGCGACTGAACAAGCCAGAATTCGTCTAAAAGTAGGGGCTAAGACACGGATTGAAGAGGTCATCGCACAGGTGCAAAAAACGGGGTATGAAGCCAAATTAACTAATCCCCATAGCGTCCCAGCCATCTCCTCGAATAAAAGTTTTTGGGGTTCAGATGGTTTAGGTCGTGTTTTATTGGGTTTTGCCTTATCTGCCCCACTCTTTTTACCGATGTTCTTGATGCCCTTTGGAGTTCATTGGGCGCTTTCACCAAAATGGCAATTGTTACTTGCAACTCCCGTGCAATTCTTTTTGGGATGGCGTTTTTATAGAGCAGGTTTTAAATCCTTAATGTCAGGCGTTGGCAATATGGATTTATTGGTAGCACTTGGTACTAGTGCAGCCTATGGTCTGAGTATTTATCAAATGCTGAGTTCTCCGCATGAGCATCACGAGCTCTATTTTGAGGGCTCTGCTGTCATCATTTGTATGGTGCTATTAGGAAAATGGCTTGAGGCCAGAGCAAAGCAGCAAACTAGTGAAGCTATTCGAGCACTTCAAAAGCTATGGCCAGAACATGCCAAAGTTCTAGATCCTCAAATCATGATCGCTAAGGGATCTCTGCTTGATCAATATCGTGATCTTCCTCTAGAGCAAGTATTTCCAAAAGATCGTGTGTTGGTTTTGCCTGGCGAGCGTATTCCGGTTGACGGTCTGATTCTGCTTGGCAAAAGCCATGTAGATGAATCCCTTCTCACTGGGGAGAGTGAGCCCGTAAAGAAGCAGGTTAACAATCTAGTGATTGGTGGGGCTTTAAATGGCGAAGGTGTTTTGGTAGTCCAAGCACAAGCAGTGGGGATTGAGAGTGTTCTCTCAAAAATCATCTCTTTAGTAGAAGATGCACAAACTCAGAAGGCGCCAATCCAAAAATTAGTTGACCAGGTGAGCGCTATTTTTGTACCAAGCGTCATCGTCATTGCCATCATCACTGGAATAGCCAATTGGATATATTTAGACTCTGCCTCCATCGCTATATTGAGAGCTGTTTCAGTATTGGTTATTGCTTGCCCTTGTGCGCTTGGATTAGCTACACCTGCAGCTATCATGTCTGGGACAGGCATAGCAGCGCGCTTTGGCATCTTAATTAAGGACCCACAGGTTCTTGAACAAGCCCACCGTCTGAATATTGTTGCATTTGATAAGACTGGCACCCTTACTATTGGCAAGCCTAGGCTCCTGACTCTCTTACCCTTTGATTCCAGCACCAATCCCAATGAAATTTTGGCAAGTGCTGCTGGTTTGCAATTGGGAAGTGAGCATCCATTAGCAAAGGCGCTATTAGATGCCGTAAAAAATCAACACATCTCGCCCATTCCTCCTTCTGCTAGTAAAGCACTAGCAGGTATTGGTATTGAAGGTAAACCCACTTCAGGGCTGTGGGCCAATCAAACTTTATGTCTCCAGAGTATTGCTTCTTTAGAGGCTAGCCCCGATATCTCAGCAATCTTAGAAAAAGCAAAAACCTGTCTTGAAGCAGGTCAAACCGTTTCTGTTTTGATGCGAATTGAACCCTCGCCATCTCCAATCGCAGTAATTGGTTTTGGAGATGAGCTCAAGAGCAATGCTATAGAAGCGATTGATGCTCTTCACACATTACACATTCGCACTGTCATGATTTCCGGAGATAACCAAGCGGCAGCGTCACGCGTTGGTAAGCTGCTTGGTGTTGATGAAGTATTTGCACAAATCATGCCTGGCGATAAAGCTCAGATCATTCGCAAACTCCAATCCCCTGGCGCTAATCAGCAAAGGCATTGGGTTGCCATGGTTGGTGATGGTGTCAATGATGCCCCAGCACTTGCTGCTGCTGATGTCGGCATGGCGATGTCAACTGGAACTGATGTAGCGATGCAAGCAGCTGGAATTACTTTAATGAGGGGAGATCCAACGCTAGTTGCGGATGCGATTGATATTTCTAAAAAAACTTGGAACAAAATTAGACAAAATTTATTTTGGGCTTTCGCATTCAATACAACTGGTATTCCATTAGCAGCACTAGGGTTTCTCTCTCCAATGCTCGCAGGAAGCGCTATGGCACTATCTAGCTTCTGTGTTCTCAGTAATGCGCTCTTACTAAAGCGTTGGCGCCCTGCTCGTCGCTAAATTAACTATTTAGTTTTACGGATGAATTCGATATCACCATAGAAGGCTTTTGTTTCCGACTTAGTATTGTCGGTGTCAGTAAGTAAGGCAATTCCGATCACCTCGCCAGGCGATTCACCATAGGCATTCCGATAATCTGTGTAAAGATCACGCTGATGTAAATGCCATTGTCCAAGCCTATCCCAACCAGAATCTACAACAATCATTTTGATGCGTGAAGTATGTGGGTTATCTAAAATAGAATTAATCGGCGATTTACCTGACCATATATACATCAGTGTTGCATATGGCAATTCCTGCCCACTAATTAAATTAGCCATCTCAAAGGTCAATTTTTCCTTTAGAGTCAACTTTGATTTATTACCATCAAAGGCAACCAAAATTCGAAGTGGTGCATCATCATGTATGCGCTCGGTATTATCTGCAGCAGGAATCGGAACAGTCGTCTTCCACTCCCACTTTAACCATAAATTTTGTGCCGCTCTAGGCTTTAACTTCACGGCCAATCCAGAGGCTGACGTTTTAGAGTTCGCGCTCAACACAGTCCTACCTTGGTAGTTTTCCAAACGGTAAACGGTATTCTTTTTATTAGGGGCAATCCGATAAAAATGCCACCCTCCTGGCATACCTTCACGAACCGTCTGATTAGAAAATTTCGGCAAATCATCTTGAGTAGGCACTTGATCCATATTGACAGTCTGACCAAACTCATCCTGAACTGAACCACTACCAAATCCAGCACAGCCCACCAACGCTGTAGCCAAAAAAGGAATGAAAAGAAAATAGTGGTAAATGTTCATACAACAATTGTCCCAAAGAATGTAGCAAGTGAGTCTAAAATCCTTCTATGCGCAATTACTCACCCTCCGCCTGGGCTGCAATCTCAATCAGTATTGCCGCCTTAGTGCATTTTGCGCTCGGTTTTGCAATCGAATTTTCTGTAGACGAAGCCCACTATGCCTTATATGCACAAAGCCTTGCCTGGAGTTACTTTGATCACCCTCCTCTCGTAGGTTGGATTCAGTGGCCTTTAGTTGCGCTTACTTCCTCAGAGGGTCTGATTCGCTTAATACCAGAATTACTGTGGGTGATTGCGTGCATTTTGGCGTACCAAGTAACGCTAGAGCTCCATCAATTCATGCGAAGTCAAAACACAGCTTATCTGACTTCTGCACTGCCCTCACCCAATCTCTGCGGTTTAATGGCAGTACTCGCCATCATTGCTGGTCCAATGCCCCACATCTTGGCAATTGGCTTACTTCCAGACAGTATCCTGGCGCCATTAAGTCTTGGCATTCTGTGGATGGCGCTTCGATGGTTGCGCTCTGAATCTTTTACTCTTGGTGAATGGCTCATCTTAGGTATTTTGCTAGGGCTAGCAGGACTCAGTAAATACACGGCTGCCTTCACGGCTTTTGCATTGTTACTTGTCTTTTTGAGTGTCCCAAAAAAACCTTGGCTTACTCAATTAGGATTTTGGCTGGCTGCCCTGCTAGCGCTAATCTTGATTGGCCCAGTCCTCTATTGGAATTGGACTAATGATTGGATTTCTTTTAAGTATCAAATCGCGCATGGCGGAGGCGGTACTTGGCTTTGGCGAGGTGTTGGCGTATTCCTATTGCTACAAATAGTTGTCTTTGGGCCGATGATGATTTTGGGTGGCATAGTTTTTATCAAAGACTTCGTTCATGCCAACAAACTTTCTTTAATGGCTTTACTAGGATTCTTTTTAATTCCTTTTGTAATTTTTGCAAGTCTTTCTGGTGGGGGTGGCTTACCGCATTGGACAACACCAGCATGGTTTTGTATGGCGCCTTTTGCTGGTATAGGACTTGCAAAAATATGGTCTATGCATCATCGCCAATGGATTCGCATTTTATTTTGTATTCAAATTGCGCTGTGTTTGCTTGGCTTTGGATATGTCTTATCGGGTGGAATTCAATCTGCGGCAATCAAATCAAATCCAATCGCTGATCTGTATGGTTGGAAGGCTGCTGGTGCCAAAGCAGCTGAATTAGTCCGCGGAACGAATGCTAATGGAATCGCTGTGCAAAATTGGACACTTGGTAGTAGGGCTGCTTGGTATGCAAAACCAGTACCCGTATTTGTTTTGGATCAGCGCAAAGATCAGTTTGACCTCTGGTTTGGGAAGTTAGCTAAAGGAGCAAATCTGATCCTAGTCAATTGGTCGGGCATGCCTTTTACTGCCCCCATTGGGCCTAATCTGGCATTTGAAGCCTGCCAGCCCATAGATAGCCTTGAAATTAGGCATTTTGGTCAATCTTTATCTAAATTTGAATTTAGTCTTTGCACAAACTGGCAAGACGCTGGTTTAGCCGACTAATTCCCCAAATTCAAGGGCTTATATGCGCTAGGCATTATCCTTATGCCTATGAGCTTACATTCAGAATCAACTCCAAAACCCGCTTCTGGGTGGAAATCAGCCCTCAAACGCGCTTGGCCCACTATACGGATTCTGCTTTCCATTGGTCTTTTATGGAAAGCGACCAGTGGAATAGACTGGCATGCTATTTTTGAATCTGAAATTCAGATGGAGCCATGGTGGTTTTTAGCTGCCCTGATCAGCGCCACTACAGCATGTCTTTGCGGCGGATTACGCTGGGCGATCCTGATGCGCAAATCAGGCTTTCAAGGTCGCCTCAGAAATTACATCTTGCTCTACTTTAGTGGCGCTCTAGTCAACCAAGGGTTGCCCAGCACATTAGGTGGCGATAGCTATCGCGCTATTGCCGCAACCCATTTAAATAATGCTGGATCTCTAACAGGTAAAAAAGATTTAGATCAAGAGTTACATCATTCTGTTGACCTTGAGCATGCTACACCACGCTTGCGCTTAAGTTTTTCCATGGTCTTTGTAGATCGCTTGCTTGGACTGGCTGGTAACAATTTACTAGGCGGTATTGGATTAATCATTGGGGGCACCACCTTAGCTGCATGGGGCCAGGATTTAGGCTACCTCGTCACCGGCATCATGATTTTTTCTGGCTTATTGATTGCCCTAGGATTAGCCCTCACACCTACTTACAACTTATTCAGCAAGATCCTTGAGCGCTTTCAAATGAGTAGTGCACTGCCAGGAATTAAGATTGCCTTTTCGTGGCCATATAACGTGGGTCAAGCTTGCTATGCGATTGCCATTCACTGCCTCTTGATTTTCACCTTCTTCTGCTGTCTAAGAGCCTATGGTGTCGTTGCTCCAATTGCTAGTCTCATGATCGGTTTGCCTGCCTTAAGCTTATTGCTCATGCTGCCTATCAGTATTTCTGGATGGGGTTTGCGTGAAGCCACCCTTTCCTCCGTTTTAGCTTTATGGGGTGTAAATCAATCTATCACTGTTTTAGCCTCTATTAGCTTTGGTGCCATTACCATTATTTCTGTATTGCCTGGCGCATACTTTTTACTAAAACGTAAATAATTTTTCAAAGCAAAAACTATGGCTATTAGCGTCAATACAATGCGAGCGATTGATCACTGGGTGGGTGTACCTTTATGCGCTCTTATTAGTCCAGTAGTCGCACTCATGGATGGCATTCAAAATATCTTTACAAGCGGTCCACACAAACCAAAGAAATTACTTTTTATAGAACTATCAGAAATGGGTAGCGCGATCCTGGTTGATCCAGCTATGCGAAATGCGCAAGCACGTGGCGCTGAACTCTATTTTTTAATTTTTAAAAGTAATCGTGCTAGCCTGACTTTATTAAATACAGTGAAGTCAGAAAATATTTTTACCATCGACTCCTCTAGTATTGGTGGCCTGATTAAAGACACTCTGAGCTTTCTAATCCTTGCTCGACGTCATCGTATTGATACTGTGATCGACTTAGAGCTATTCTCACGCTTTACCGCAATCCTAACGGGGCTTTGCGGTGCTCGGCGTCGCGTCGGCTACCACATTTTTCATGGCGAAGGATTATGGCGTGGTTTTATGCTAACCCGCAAAGTGCACTACAACCCCCACATTCACATTACCAAAAATTTTCTCTCGCTGATTCATGCTGCTTTTGCAACAGAGATTGAGGTACCGTTTAGCAAAATTCAAATTCCTGATTCTGAAGTACGTCTAGAACAAGCCGTGATTAATCCTACCGTGCTAGAAACTGTTCGTACCCGCATTGAAAAACTGGCCAAGGAATCGGATATTGCATTTACATCCGGAAAAGAACGTCTCATCCTAATTAATCCTAATGCCAGTGATTTATTGCCGCAACGCAGATGGGCTCAGCAGCGTTTCTCTGAGCTCATTCAAGCCATTCATCAACGATATCCACATGATTTGATTTTGATCACAGGCTCCCCTGCTGAATTCAATTACGTCGAAAAAGTACGCTCCGTTGCTAATATAAAAAACGCACTCAATTTTGCAGGGCAAGTAAGCTTTGCAGAATTACCACCGCTCTACACTCTCTCAGATGTGATGGTGACGAATGATTCTGGACCAGGACATTTTTCAGCTGTAACGCCTTTGAGAACAGTAGTACTCTTTGGTCCTGAAACCCCAGCCTTATATGGATCTATTGGTAACTCCATACCTATCACTGCTAATTTAGCCTGCTCTCCCTGTGTGAGCGCTGCTAATCATCGTAAGACACCTTGTAATGACAATGTCTGTATGCAGGCTATCACCGTAACTCAGGTGTTAGATAAAGTGAATCTGCAACTAGAATCTGCCGATAAAACTAAGGGCTATTAAGCCGGATGGATAAAAAGGCCATTCCGACAATCGCTTGGTTTATTCCAGTCATCCCGATTGCTTTAGCAGCTGCAATCTATTTCGGTGATGTTCAAAGCAGCAGCTTTCTTTTCATTAACCAGTTCACCCAATTACTTCCTGATACGGTTTGGGCTTGGCTCACCTTTTTTGGAAATGGGTGGGGCGTTTTTGCAATGGCCTTCCCCTTACTGATATTGGCACCACGCTTATTAACAGCGGGAATCATTTCAGGCGCTTTTGCTTCAATAGCGAGCCCCATCTTAAAGTCTCTTTTTGATCTACCAAGACCTGCAGGCATTTTGCTGGATGGCAGCTTTTATCGAATTGGGGAGCCGCTTCTCAATAGAGCGCTTCCTTCAGGACACACTCTTACTGCCTTCGCAATAGCAAGCGCACTGTATTTTTCTGTCGATCAGAGCAAACGTAGACCGATGCTCTTGATCTTTGTTTTTGCTACCCTTATTGGCTTATCTCGGAATGCTGTTAGGGGCTCATTGGCTTACAGATGTTCTAGCTGGCGCTGGTGTCGGTATGTGGTGCGGCCTCATTGGAGCAATGCTAGGTCAGCATCTCTCTGATAGCAGACTAAGTCCTAAAAGCCTTTGGCCACGGGTGATTGCCATTGCTGGTGCACTTTCTATCTACGTCCATCTAACGCAAATCATGGACCATGAGTTAAATATCCCATTACAGTACGCATCAATTGCCATCATTCTCATGACTTTGGTTGTATTTATCAAAGCACAATTCATTAAAACCAAGTAACTCTATGTTTAGCTACCGACATGCATTTCATGCTGGCAGTCATGCTGACATTCTGAAACATTTAATTCTGATTTATTTGGTCGAGTATCTTCAGGAAAAGCCTGGGGCACTGACGATTATCGATACCCATGCTGGCGCTGGAATCTATAACTTAGAAGATGGGTTTGCCAAAGTTAGTAATGAAGCAGAGGGTGGTATTTTTCGTCTTGCGAACTATATTGCATCGGCAACACAGGCCAACTCTTTAGTAGATCCTGGAATCGCAAAATACTTTCAATGCATCCAATCTGAAAATGCTAATGGCACACTCTCAGCCTATCCTGGCTCTCCATTTATTCTGGCTCGTTTGCTCAGGCCACAAGATCGCCTGAAGCTATTTGAATTACATCCCAAGGAAATTGATATTCTGCGGCACAATATTCAACAACTACCCCAAGCAAAACAAATTGATATTTATGCGGAAAATAGCTTTGCCAGATTAAAAGGCTTGCTACCGCCACCAAGTCGACGTGGTCTTGTTCTCATAGATCCTTCATATGAAGATAAGCAAGACTATCGCTACTTAGAAATTGCTCTTGAAGAGGCATTGCTACGCTTTGCTACAGGTTGTTATGCGATTTGGTATCCAATACTTTCCAGAAGGGAATCTGCTGCCCTACCCGATCGCATCAAAAAAATTGCTGCTGTCCATAGTCGTTCTTGGCTACATGTAGAGCTGCGTGTTGAAAATGCACCTGGCGAGCGGCGTCTTCAGGCGAGTGGCATGCTCATCATTAATCCCCCATGGACTCTCAAGCAACATCTATCAGGAGCCCTACCCTCCTTAGTGAAAGCCTTAGGGATTGGTGATGGTGCGCAATTTTTATTAAAAAGTGTTGAGATCTAAACTAGATACTAGTTTCCGACATCAATCATCACTTCATTGCGCCGCATAAACGGCAAACTCCAAGGTGGGTTGTAGCGGGCAAACTTTGGTACGCTAGTTGCTTGTAAATTTTGGGCTTTCATCCACTGCTCAAGTTCCAGCGTTTTATCAGCTACTTTCTGTGCGCTATTAAATCCAGAAAACTGTATTACCGCTCTTTTGACTGCAGGTATTTCTCGCAACTGTACTCTTGGATTTAAGGGCTTTGGCAGACTATTTAAAGAGTATGCCGAAGGCATCACAAAGGACACTACCCATTGACCTGCATTTGGCTCGATATTGACAGGTGCAGTCATGGCTATCTTGGCGCTTTTAATATTCTGCTCTTCAATTGCAACTGGGGAGGTCATGGCTATTTTTTCGGTAACTTGATTCTGGCCAAAGATATAGGCTGCGATTAAACGAAATCCTTGACTAGAGGCCTCATCCAGATCCCCATCTACTTTGACTTCAGCCAAAATCATTGGGGCATATAGCCTGAGCTCAAAAGGCTCTGCTTTTTCTATGACAGAATATTTTGGCTCTTCAATCGCCATCGCCACTCCAGCAAATAATTGGAGAACAGTCCATATCAGGAATGCAGAATATTGGAATAGTAGCTTTCTCAAATGGACCTCCTACCACTGAGCGCTCAGCACAAAGCGATCAGCACTATACACAAGGGAAGCTATTGCACCCACAGGCAATGTCAACTTATCTGCTTGATGTCCAAAAGGCAAGCCGGTCAGAATCGGAATTGTGCGTGGTAAAAGACTTCGAATCAATGCAATAGCGCTCTCTAAAGAATAGCCTCGGTCATTCTCAAATAAACGATATGCCGAAAAACCTCCCAATAGAATCGCCGCTTGGTTTTTCAAAATACCGGCATCGAGTAATTGCATTAGCATTCTTTCAATTCGGTAAGGGTGTTCATTCACGTCCTCCAGAAAAAGAATGCCACCTTCCGTTTGAGAAGAAGTAGGCATATAAGGCGTGCCGATCAAACTCGTGATGACCGTTAAATTTCCGCCCCACAGCATTCCTGAGATCGAATGAGAGGCTTGGTTACCCAGATAAGATTGTGGGGTCAAGACTTCGCAGTCAAGCTGCCGCTGATCAACCGCCCTTTGGAAGTGCTTCCACATGAATTCGTTGGGTGGGATAACTTGACCATCATCATTTGCTCGTCCAAAGTCATAGTTGAGCATAGGCCCTGACAATGTCACTGCGCCAGTTTTTGCCAACAAAGCCAAGGAAAAGGCAGTGAAATCGCTATGACCACAAATCTGCAAACCATTCTCAATTGCTGTTGAAATTGCAGACCATTCAATATTAGGTAGTAGACGATGAATGCCGTAACCACCACGCATAGCCATTACTAGTTTATGAGGTGCTAATTGAGCAAGCTGGTTTAACTCAGTCAAGCGCTCTACGTCCTTGCCTGCAAAACGTTCGGAAACCCGCTCTACACAGGCAGTATTTTCAATTTGAATTCCCTTAGCTCTAAGCCATTCAATGCCTGACAAAGGACTTTTTGCATCTAGGCTCGCACCCGAAGGAGCTATCAGATGAACTGTTTTCAACGTCGCTCCTTAAAGAAGTTTTTTAGCAATTGACCGCACTCATCACCCATGATTCCGCCTTCAATACTGGTCTGATGATTAATCTGCTTTATGGCAAATAGATCTACCACACTACCAGCCGCTCCAGTTTTAGGGTCTGGCGCACCGAACACAATTCGATCTACTCTAGCATGTAACATGGCACCTGCACACATAGCACATGGCTCTAGAGTGACATATAGGGTGGTTCCAGGCAAGCGGTAATTTTGTTCTGCAAGCGCCGCTTGTCTTAAGGCTAACATTTCAGCATGAGCGCTGGGATCATGGTTGGTGATGGGTTTATTAAAGGCCTTAGATATCACCTGCCCATCTCGCACTAATACTGCACCAACCGGAACTTCTCCTGCAATAGCAGCCAAGTGGGCTTGCTCAATAGCCTGTTGCATAAATTGACGGTCAAGTGCTGCTTGCATGATTTACTAACCGTTCACATCCGCCCAACAATTGGGGGTCTCATAAAGACGAAGGGCTGTTAACACTAGACGCCCCCCAAAAGCTTGCTGAAAAATTGGCTGCAATATTGCAAATGCCGTATTGGCTAAATTTTCTACTGTAGGTACATGCTCCATGATCACCGTCTTATGATTAGGAAGTGAGTCTAGGAAAGAAACTAAGACCTCATCCTCCTTGGCTACCAAAAAGGCGTGATCCCAAAGTTCTACAACATGCTGATTAGTCAATCGCTTGATATCGCCAAAGTCCAGCACCATACCATCATCTGCTTTGCCGGGATGGTCTGCAATTTCACCTGTTAAGGTCACTTCCATCGCATAGCGATGGCCATGTAAATGTTTACATTGGCCGCCATGATTGGGTATGCGATGTCCAGAATCAAATTCAAGACGACGGGTGATAGAGACAATACGTGATTTAGTAGTCATTCTGGCTTAAAAGTATTTCTGGCTAGTGCCAAATTATCGAATTCCAATGAGTTTATGGGATTGAAGGCTTAACCTCCAAAGTGGTCTCTTTTGACACAAGCGAACTGCTAATTCTGTGTTTTTTTCAAGGTCTAAGCCATCCATTGGTTGCAAAAATCGATGACGATAATCCATCTTTTCAAAACGAGCTAACAAAGTCTCTAGTGAATGATGGTTGGATTGCGGAATGACGAGTTTGAGCTCATCAGCCTGTAATACGATTAAATCCGAACCCGCCTTAGGACTTACACAAACCCAATCTACGCCTTTAGGAATTTTGATAGTGCCATTGGTTTCGATAGCTACTTCAAAACCCTTTTGATGAAGGGCATCAATTAATGGCACATCAAGTTGCAGCAAAGGCTCGCCACCAGTAAAAACGACATAACGTTGTTGTGGTCCAGCCAAGGTACTATTCCAAGCCTGCTCAATAGTATCGGCAAGATCAGTTGCGTTCTCAAACTTTCCGCCACCATCTCCATCACTGCCGACAAAGTCAGTATCGCAAAATTGACAAATGGCAGTGGCGCGATCTTCTTCTCGGCCACTCCATAAATTACAACCAGCAAAACGACAAAAGACCGCGGCTCTGCCACTATGAGCGCCCTCGCCCTGAAGGGTAGGGAAAAGTTCTTTAACGGTATACATGGTAATCGCCTATTTTAAGCGCATTACCGATACCTTTGATTTACTTCCAAGAGATCAACTCCCACTCAAGATAGTCCTCCCAATACGCATTTGACCAAAAAACACCTTGCGTAATGTAGCGACCAAATGATCTACGAACAACCCACCGCCCGATTTCTGGGGATAACCAGACATCTACTTCACGAAAGTTTCCGACTCTAAATACATCATTGCTCTCAAAATAAGGATTCTCATTGTGATATTTGAGGACTGTAAATTGGCCAGCAGGTACCGAAATTCTTTCCCACTGTAGTGCTTTACTCACTAAACCCCAGTAATAACTGGCATTGGGATTATTTGGAATTTGATACCGAGTGCGATAAAAGCCAGACCAATCTGGCGTCAGTTTTTCTGGCCACAAGGGCAAAGCCTCCTGAAATCGTTGCGCTGGATTCCATTGGGGATCTTGTACTACATAACCCCAAGAATCTTGAATTTCATCAGGTAATCTTCCAAACTTTTGACCAGTCCGCTCAATTCGTATTTCTGGCTTGAGCGATACCACAGTCTCTGTGACGATATCGACAAGCTCTTGATTGAAAACATTACGTACCTGATAAACCCATTGCTGCCCCACTTGTGGAGGACGCATAGTCGGTGGATGAATAGGAGCAGATAATGGAGTTGTAGTGGGATAGGGTTGAGAAGCAATACAACCGACTAGCAGTATCGGCAACACCAATGAACATAATGTACGCAACATTGTTATTTATATGAAGTTAATTGCCATTGATAGCTATCTTCCAAATTGGGGGTGCCTAATTGACCCGCAATCATGTATGAGCCAGAAATCTCTCGAACAACCCAGCGACCAATACTGGGAGCAAACCATATCGTTTCTTTACGAATACAGTTCACTTTATTGGCATCATCACTCTCATATTGAATCAGGTTTTGATAGCGCAGGGTTAAAAATGTTCCCGCAGGGACTGTGACCTGCTCCCACCCATGAACACTCATATATTCCTGCCAGGCATATAAGTTGCCAGGATAGCCAGCTATTGAGTATTTTGTAATGAATTGCTTAGCCCACCTATCTGAAAGCTCTTGGGGCCATAAGGCAATGGGCGGGCTAAAGCTGATCGTTCGCGACCAATGCGGATCTGTAATCACCGTGCCCCAAGGACCCTGTACTTCATTTGAATACCTGCCACCATTCTCATCCGTTCTTTCAATGGTAATCGTCGCGCCAATGCTCGCTACTCGATCAGTGACAAGCCCTAAATTTTTTCCGTTAAATATATCGCGCTGGTTATAGGTCCATTCCTGACCTACCTTGGGTGCGCGGATAACAGGAGAAGGCTGAGGTTGCGTGATCGGTGTACCCCTTTGATATCCTAACGGTGTACCACAAGCTATTGGAGTTAATGCAATCGAAGCGATAAAAGTTCGACGTGATATGTTCATTTGTGATTCTCCAAATTGATCTGATATTTAATACATTATTCAATGCCTAAAAGGTCAAGCTCTTCGTTTGTAAATCCAGCCTGCTTTCTACCTTCAAGATTAAAGGGTCCTCTTAAAACGGGTGCACGATATTTTCTTGCTAATTCTTTATACGTTGTGATGGCCGAAAGATTATTTTTCTCACATAAGAAATTAAACCATTTATTACCGATCAATACATGGCCAATTTCATCCTTCAAAATAATTTCTAATATCTCTACCGCTTGTATATCTTTGATTTGCTTAAATCGCTCACGAATCATCGGAACTGCGTCTAAGCCCCTGGCCTCCATGGTTCTAGGAACTAAGGCCATACGGGCAATGACTGCATCGGTAGTTCTTTCTACCATCTCCCACAAGCTATTGTGCGCCAGAAAATCACCATAGATATAACCCATCTGCTTTAAGTAAGCCTCGAGCAAACTAAAGTGATAGGCCTCTTCTTTTGTTACCTTGAGCCAATCCTCGTAATATGATGCTGGCATTCCCTTAAAGCGCCAGATTGCATCTAAAGCAAGGTTCATGGCATTAAATTCAATATGGGCTAGCGAATGCAACAAGGAAGCACGGCCTTGATCAGTATTCATCGCACGCTTGGGAACTTCTAATGGCGGAACCAAGTCAGGTTTTTGTGGTCGCCCTGGAATGCAAAGTGTCCCGGCATCTAAAGCAGAATCTACATTCAGCGCCACTTGACCGGCTTGATAGGCATCAAATAATTGACGAATGCCACTAACTTTAAGCTGGGGATCGGGACTGGCCAGTAATTCAAGGGCGGATTGGCGTAATTCAGGCATTTATATTGAAATAGTGAGAATCATGTATAGAGTTTAATAGCTACGGGGTTAATGAAAAAGTTCTTCCTAACTAAATAGGCATGGTTAAATAGAATCGCTTAAAAGAAATATTACCGCTTGCCCATATCCGCAACGCCAACTGGAGATCCTATGCGTATTTTTCTTACACTAAAATTGGCTGCAACCACTCTACTAATTGTTTTTAGTCATATGGTAATGGCTCAAACAGGCTATCCAGAACAAGCAATCAAGCTTGTCGTTCCCTTCGGCCCGGGTGGATCGACGGATCTGGCAGCGCGTTTAATTGCAGAATATGCTGGGCGAGAATTAGGTCAATCCATTATTGTGGAAAATCGAGCTGGAGCAGGCGGTTCCGTTGGAATGGAGTATGTTGCCAAATCAAAGCCTGATGGTTATACCCTTGGCATGGCTACTATGAGTACTCATGGCGCCAATTCAGCTGTGTATGGCAATAAATTAAAGTACGACCCTATTAAAGATTTTGCACCAATTACTAATGTAGCTGCAACCCCAAGTGTCTTTGCAGTTAATCCGAAAGTTACTGCAAACAATCTGCAGCAATTTATTGCGCTAGCTCAGGCTAATCCAGATAAATATAGCTTTGCTACTCCTGGAACAGGATCACTTGGGCATGCCAATGTGGAATACTTTGCAGCTTTGGCCAATATACGCTTGTTACATGTTCCTTATAAGGGCGCAGGGGCAGCAATGAATGATGTATTAGCAGGGCAAGTCGATACCATCACCGATAATCTTCCCACAGCATTACCTCATATCAAAGCAGGTCGTTTACGTGCACTCGCAGTTCTATCTGATAAACGTTCACCTGCGTTACCCGATGTGCCCACCTATGGAGAGCTCGGTTTTCCACAGATGGGAAGCGGTGGGTGGTTCGGAATTGTGGCACCAGCAGGTACACCTCCTAGCGTTATTACAAAACTTAATAAAGCCATTCTGCAAGCCATGAAAAACCCAGAGTTAATTAAAAAATTGGATGAGTCTGGGGCCATTGCTATCCCAGGAACGCCTGCTGAATTTGCAGCACAGATCCAGCAGGCAATAGATCGTTATCAACGCATTGCTAAGATTGCCAAAATACAGATTGATTAACGTGATGCCAAAAGCAATCATTCCTTACACTTTATTCAAGTCTGAAGTAGATGATATTCCTCTAGTTTGTGACTCCCCTCATAGCGGAACGCTGTATCCAGAGGACTTTCAACATGCAGTTCCTTATTCATTACTGAGAGCCGGTGAGGATACTCATATTGATGAACTATGGTCTGCAGCACCTGATGTTGGAGCTACACTCCTCAAGGCTAATTTTCCGAGAACCTATATTGACCCTAATCGAACATTAAATGATATTGACCAACTTCTGATCGATGATATCTGGCCAGATCCACTAGAGCCCTCAGAAAAAAGTCGCCTAGGATTTGGATTAATTTGGCGACAACTAAATGCCACAACCCCAATATATGATCGCCAACTAAGCATCGCTGAGGTCAAACATCGTATTAATCAGTATTACCTCCCCTATCATGAGGCACTAAATAGGGCGATTGAAAACAAAGTGGATCGCTTTGGTGGCGTTTGGCATCTGAATCTTCATTCCATGCCAAATAATGCATAT
The DNA here is from genome assembly GCA_903944255.1 of uncultured beta proteobacterium. Taxonomy (GTDB): domain Bacteria; phylum Pseudomonadota; class Gammaproteobacteria; order Burkholderiales; family Burkholderiaceae; genus Polynucleobacter. Next base: position 331 of record CAJARE010000240.1, on the reverse strand, counting down.
GAACGTTTACAGATCAAATACCCTCCTCATCCGCTAGCGGATTTTGTGCTTGGGGATAGAGACGGTACCACCTGCGAACCCGAATTTATAGAATTCATTGAGCAAAATTTAAGATCAATGGGCTACTCTGTAAGTCGCAATGATCCTTATAAAGGTATGCAATTGATTGCCAATATAGGAAAGCCAAAAGAAAACCGTCACAGCTTACAAGTGGAACTTCGCCGGCCTGTTTATATGGATGAAACCACTCGAATACCGAATGATAATTTTCATGTAGTAAAAAACGACCTCAGTAAATTACTGAAAAATATTGCTACGTATCTAGAGGATC
>CAJARE010000239.1 GCA_903944255.1 uncultured beta proteobacterium | reverse complement strand
GGCATGATGGGTCAAAGAACGATGAAGCATCACGGTAGGGGTGAGCTTCTAGTGGGTAGTCTAAGTACTGTATCACCCACTGATCAAGAAAATCTCCAAGAGATTTGCAAGCTGTTTGAAGGGGCAGCAGTCCCGTGCTCTATTGCTCCTCAGATTAAAAGAGATATGTGGCTCAAGTTTTTGGTGAACTGTTCTTTTAATGCGATTTCAGGAATTGGTCAGATTTCTTATGGAGAGATGTTCAAATCCCCTGAGATTGTTAAGCTCATTGAAGACATTACAAAAGAGTTTCTGACGGTCGCTACATTTGAAGGTGTCAATATTAGTATGTCAGAGGCGCTTGCTGCAAACGACTCGATTGCGACTACGATGGTGACACAGGTTTCCTCAACTGCTCAGGATTTAGCGAGAGGAAAAAAGACAGAGATTGATTTTTTAAATGGCTATATTGTGGAATTGGGTAGGCGCCATGGAATTGCGACGCCGTATAACGAGTCTGTCCATGCTTTGGTCAAGATGATGGAATCCAAAATCACTTAGAGGGGTTTGGACCTTCTGCATCAACTTGCTTCTCCCAAGAGGCGTCTATAAAAGCCGGTAATGTCATACACTCATCGAAGATGCTCATGAGCCTTGGATAGGGGCTCATATCCATCTTGCTACTTATGGCATTAAAGAGTTGTGGCACTAAGCAAATATCAATCAGGCCAGGCTGATCGCCAAAGGCAAAGCGACCGACTCGTGGATCTGTGCTGAGTTGCTTTTCAATGCTCGTAAGACCTAGCTTGATCCAATGTTGATACCAAATCTCTTTTGTTTCATTATTGGCGCCCACCGGTTTAATTAAATAACGCAGTACTCGCAAATTGCTAATCGGGTGAATATCAACGGCGATATCCATAGCAATTGAGCGTACCCACGCGCGATCAATGGGAGTCTTTGGTAAGAGCGGGGGCTCTGCTTGGATTTCCTCAAGATATTCAATGATGGCTAGAGACTGATGAATAGTATTTTGACCATCTTCCCAAAGGGGTACTAAGTGATTTGGATTCTTTTTTGAATATCCTTCAGTCAGTTGCTCTCCCCCATTGTTCACTAAGTGCACAGGAATGATTTCATGGTCTATGCCTTTTAGATTCAGGGCAATACGTACTCGAAAAGCGGCTGAACTCCGCCAATAGCTATAGATCTTCGGTTTCATGGCAAGTCTTTCAAGGAATGACATCAAATTCAGGATAAAACAAAATAAAGTGCTTTAGACTCATTGCTATGGAAGAGATTAATTTTTGGATTAGCATTATTGCAACGATGGCATTTGCAGTCACGGGAGTATTAGCCATCTCAGACCGTGGAGTAGATCTATTTGGAGTATTGGTTCTCGGCCTAATTACGGCAATTGGTGGTGGAACGATTCGCGACATCATTTTAGAAACCCCAATCTTTTGGTCTCAGAGTCAAATCTATGTATGGCTTGCCTTGGGAGCAAGTATCTTAGCCTTTTTTGCTGAATCACTTTTTACCCAGCCGCAAATTTATCGTTCGATGCTGTACATGGATGGTTTTGGGGCTGCATTATTTGCCATCCAAGGAACTGATAAAGCTTGGAATATGGATTTTGGTTTGCCAGTGGCTCCAGTGATCATGGGTGTCGTTACTGCAATTGGTGGTGGTTTATTACGCGATATATTGGCTGGACGTAAAACGCTATTAATGTCTGATGAGCTATATGCAATTCCAGTGAGCTTTGGATGTATTGCTTATGTACTAGTACTCAATTTTTTGCCGCAATATACCCTTGAGGGTTCTGTCATCTGCATGTTAGGCATTTTTGGCTTACGCGCAGCGGCCATTCATTGGGATCTACGCGTACCGAAAGCATTCATTACTAAAACGCGCTAACTGCACCATCGCTCCGGGGATCCCAGCCCCCACGTAAGGTACCTGATGGATCACGAATGATGCAGCCGGCATGGCCTACAGTTTCATCAAAGGCATCTAGCATTTCAATATCATGACCCATAGCATGTAATTCTTTTGCAACCCATGGGCTAAAGCGAGATTCGAGCTTTAAGCTATCGCTGGTTTGGCCCCATGTGCGTCCGAGCAACCAACGTGGGCGACTAATGGCATCTTGTGGATCAAGTCCGTAGGTAGCAGTGCGAGTAAAGATCGCGCATTGGGTTTGAGGCTGACCATCTCCACCCATCGTGCCATATACCATCGAGCGCCCATCTTTCAATAAGGCCAGCGCTGGATTGAGAGTATGAAAGGGTTTTCGATAAGGCTCGAGATGATTGAGTGTTTTTGGATCAAGAGAAAAACTGCAGCCACGGTTTTGCCAATTCACTCCAGACTTAGGCAGCACAATACCAGCGCCAAACTCGTGATAAATACTCTGAATAAAGGAGACGCAGTTGCCATCGCCATCAATCACGCCCATCCAGATTGTGTCGGCTGGCCCTTTGCCTTGACCCCAAGGCAGCGCTTTATTAGGGTCAATGTTCTTGGCCAGTTTTTTCAGAAAAGTAGGCGATAAAAATGATTGTGCATTTTTTGTCATATAAGCAGGATCGGTGACAAACTGATCCCGAATCTTAAATGCTTGTTTGGTTGCCTCAACGCAATGATGAACATACTCAGTGCTATCCACCTTAAACCGTTTTAAGTTCAGCTGATCCAAAATACCAATGATCATTAATGACACTACGCCTTGGGTAGGTGGCACCATGTTGTACACCTTACCCAAGCTATGTTTTAGCTCGAGCGGGTCAATCAACTTAGCATGATGACGCTGGAGATCAGCCAGCCGAAGTGGCGTACCGATATCAGTGAGTTCTTTGGCAAGTAATTCTGCTAAATCGCCGCGGTAATAATCATCCGTTCCTTTTGTAGCGATTTGACGCAAGGTCTTTGCTAGACGATCTTGTTTAAAGATACTGCCTACCGCTGGCGCTTTACCATTGATTAAAAAGGTTTTTGCAAATCCAGGAATAGCCAAGAGTTCTTCACGCTTTTTTGCGGTCAGACTTGATTGGCTATAGGTGACTGGAACGCCAGATTCTGCATAATGTATGGCGTCTGCTAATAAACGAGATAAAGGAATCTTGCCACCTAGACCTTGTTTAGATAGTTTATGTGCAGCACCCCATCCAGAAATTGTGCCGGCAACGGTATTGGCAGCAACCGGTCCACGAAAAGGGATTGCTTTAGTGATGCCCCGATCTGCATACCATTGCTTAGTAGCTAAACCTGCAGCTGCTCCACAGGCATCAATACCACCCATCGCTTTGCCAGGTGAATGGATGACCCAAAAAGAGTCGCCACCAATTGAATTCATATGCGGGTAAACGACAGCAATGGTTGCTGCTGCAGCCACCATTGCCTCTAATGCATTACCGCCTTCTCTGAGCACTGCTAGTGCTGATTCAGATGCAAGGGAATGCGGCGCAACCGCCATCCCTTGAATACCCCACTTTGCCTGCATTACAAAACCCCTCTATTTTTTTGCCACTGTTTTTATATTATTTATTTTCGCGCAATTGTCGCTCGATCTCTGCACTTGAGTCTACCTTGATCTCATTTTGCTCGACACCAGCCAATGGATCAATTGAGGGCGCATTAGCGTCAAACGCAACTGCTGGCTTATCGATAAAGTAGGTCACTGTTTCTGGAACGAAGATGATGATCGTTACTAAAATCAGTTGTAAGCCTACCCATGGCAGGGCTCCATAGTAAATATCAGAGCTCTTCACTGATGGCGGTGCAACCCCTCGCAGATAGAACAAGGCAAATCCAAAGGGCGGATGCATGAAGGAGGTTTGCATATTGGCACCGAGCAGTACACCAAACCAAATGAGATCAATTCCCAATTTTTGCGCCACTGGAGCGAGCAGCGGGATGATGATGAAGGCAATCTCAAAGTAATCTAAGAAGAAAGCCAAGAAGAAAATAAACAAGTTCACTGCAATCAAGAAGCCAATTTGGCCACCTGGCAAGCCAGAGAGTAACTCTTCAATCCACAGGTCACCATCCACACCACGGAACGCCAAGCCAAAAACAGTAGAGCCAATCAGAATGAAGATCACCATGGCGTTGATGCGCATAGTCGAAGTCATTGCATCCCAAACCAAAGTCTTTTGTAAGCGCCCATTCATAGCGGCGAGAACTAAAGCTCCCACTGAGCCCATCGCACCACCTTCAGTTGGCGTTGCTAGACCCATCAAAATCGTACCAAGCACTAAGAAGATGAGGGCAACGGAAGGAACAATACCCCACAGAATTTTCTTGAATAACTTCCAATCAATTTTTGGACGCGCTTCCGGTGGAAGTGCTGGTACATCTTGTGGTCTAAAAATCGATAAAAAGAAAATAAACAAACAGAAGAGTGCTATTTGAATGATTGAAGGTCCAATAGCACCTGCATACATATCACCAACTGACTTGCCTAACTGATCAGCCAACACAATTAATACTAGTGATGGTGGAATCAATTGGGTAATCGTTCCTGATGCGGCAATCACACCGGTTGCTACACGTGGGTTATAACCATAACGTAGCATGATCGGCAGAGAGATCAGACCCATCGCTATCACTGATGCTGCAACGGTTCCAGTGATTGCACCTAAAATTGCGCCAACAATAATGACGGCATAAGCTAAGCCACCACGGATTGGACCAAATAGCTGACCCAAACCTTCGAGCATGTCTTCTGCTAATCCACACTTCTCAAGAATTGCGCCCATGAAAGTAAAAAAGGGAATTGAGAGCAATAAGTCATTCGAAAGAATGCCAAAGACTCGGTCTGGGAGTGCTTGTAAGAAAGTGGGCTGGAACATGCCCATTTCAATGCCAATAAAAGAAAAGAATAAGCCAACAGCACCAAGTGAAAACGCGGCTGGGTACCCAATTAATAAAAATACTATCAGCCCCCCAAACATGATGGGGGCCATCAAATCATGGCTAATCATTGGAGAGGTCTTTCATACTTGGGATCGATTTGAATCATGCCAATAATGGCTGCATAGCGCTTGATGATTTCAGAGAGACCCTGAAGGGTTAATAAAAAGAAACCTAGGGTGATTGCACCCCGAACTGGCCAACGAATCAGACCCCCTGGATTACTTGAAGTTTCATTTTGAATCACCGAAGTAATAAAAAATTCCCAAGAGTAGTAGCCAATGATGATGGTCATGGGTAGAAAGAAAACAATGCCACCTAAAAAGTCTAACCAGAGACGAACTTTATTGGGATACATTGCGTAGAGCACATCTACACGGACGTGTTCATTAAGACGAAACGTGGTGGCAGCGCCGAACATCACCATGCCGGTAAATAAATACCACTGCGCTTCTAACCAGCCATTAGAGCTCAAATTGAAGCCGTACCGAATCAGCGCATTTGCTGTGCTGACCAGTACGGCAATCAAAACCATCCAACTTGCCAATACACCAAAACGGTCGTTTAAGCGATCAACAAAACTTGCAAAAACTAAAAATTGTTTTGGCATATCAGACTCTCAATAAGATTTTATTTGACTGGATTAGTCAACATGAAGCTCATGAGAGTTTGCTCGGCAACTTTATTCCATAGCATTTGATCGTTGCGGAACTTTTTCCAAGGCTCATAAATCTTCTTGAACGATGGATTCTTTACTGCTTCTTCTTCATACATATCAAAAGCAGCAGCAGAAGCTGCTTTCATAATATCTGTGGAATAAGATTGCAGTTTGACGCCATTCTTAATTAAGCTCTGTAAGGCAATGGGGTTTTTGTAGTCGTACTCAGCCATCATGTCGATGTTGCATTCTGCGCAAGCTGAGATCAAAGCCTCTTGATATTGCTTAGGTAGTTTTTCCCATTCCTTGATGTTCACGTACATGGAATACATCGAACAGGCTTCCCACCATCCTGGGTAGTAGTAGTAAGGAGCAATTTTGTAAAAGCCCAATTTTTCATCGTCATAAGGACCGACCCACTCAGCTGCATCAATGACCCCTTTTTCAAGGGCTGGGTAGATATCGCCACCAGCAATTTGCTGAGGAATCGCACCAAGGCGAGACATCACTTCACCACCAAGTCCAGCAATCCGCATTTTCAGACCTTTAAGGTCAGCAACTGTTTTTACTGGCTTTTTAAACCATCCACCCATCTGGGTTCCAGTGTTGCCTGCTGGGAAAGAAATAATGTTGTAGTCACGTAAAAACTCACGTTGTAGTTTCAAGCCACCACCCCAATACATCCAGGCATTTTGTTGGCGCTGATTCATACCAAAGGGAACGGTAGTGTCAAAGGCAAAAGTTTTATTCTTGCCAACAAAGTAGTAACCAGCAGTATGAGTGCATTCCACAGTACCTTGTTGAACAGCATCAACAGTACCAAAGGCTGGAACAATCTCGCCGGCGCCAAAAATACGAATTTGAAATTTACCATCCGTTAGAGCGGCCACTCTTTTAGAGATGAATTCACCACCACCATAAATAGTATCTAAGCTTTTGGGAAAGCTAGAAGCACAGCGCCATTTCACCTCCGGCATGGATTGGGCAATCGCTGGTGCAGCCAATACGCCAGCAGCAGCTCCGAGCGCGGTCTTACCTAAAAAGTCACGTCTTTTCATTTAAATAGCTCCTTGATTGAGATTTATTTGGCGGCATTTTTGGCAATGCCTATTAAATTCACTACTAAGGCTATTAAATCGAAATGGAGCGGGATTTTTTAGGTGATTTGCACGCCTTAAGGCATGCCTGCACCTTCTTTGGGCGCTTTGATGCAAAACGGTGCTAAACCCTTTTGGATCTATCAAACCCAATTTCATCGGGAAAACCCGAAGTTAATTTAATGGGCAAATACCCTTACTAATAGTGTGGTGAAGCATACTCCACCTTGCTTTTCACTTTATTAAAAATAGTTAGGAGTTTCTGATGTCAGCATCTACTAAAACTAAAGCAGCCCCAATGACCGCCGAAGAACGCAAAGTTATTTTTGCTTCTTCCTTAGGTACGGTTTTTGAGTGGTATGACTTTTATCTTTACGGTTCATTGGCTGCCGTAATCGCCAAGCAGTTTTTCTCGGGACTAGATGCAGGTTCTGCCTTCATTTTTGCTTTACTAGCTTTTGCTGCCGGCTTTATCGTGCGCCCATTTGGTGCTTTGGTGTTTGGTCGCCTAGGCGATTTGATTGGTCGCAAATATACCTTCTTGGTAACCATCCTGTTAATGGGTGGTGCAACCTTCATCGTGGGTATTTTGCC
>CAJARE010000238.1 GCA_903944255.1 uncultured beta proteobacterium | reverse complement strand
GACAACAGGGTGGCTAGTAACGATTTCTTTAATTTTTGCTTAGGTATCCATATTTTTTCATTAAACAGAAAGTGGGTGACGCTTCTTTAAATGATTTGAATAGTTTGATTTTAATGGGAATCCAAAGATCTGGGTTGATGGGGGCTTAGATGGGCACCAGAATGCCGTCAGTGATATCAATGAATTCCCTTAATATAAATATGATATGGAGCTAAACCCTTTTGATATCGTTCCATCATCTTAATATAAGCGGCCTCAATATTTTTAGTAAAACAAAGTGTGTCAAACAGAGGGGTAGTCATGCGGTTATTAGCCAACTTCAATTTGATATCTGCAAGTTTATTGGGATTCATAGCCAACTCAATGGCCAACGATTCATACTCTTCTTGATTACTGGTAATTAATTCTGACAAACCAACAGCATTTAAGAGGCTAGCTGCCACACGACTAGCGAAGGATTGACCCATGAGCGTAAGGACGGGCAACCCAGCCCATAAGGCATCGCTAGTGGTGGTGTGTGCATTGCAGGGGAAGGTATCCAGAAATAAATCAGCCTGATGATGGCGAGCCAAATGCTCAGGTAAAGGCAACCGTTTAGCAAACACTAACCTATCGGCTACAATACCTTGTTTTTCAGCTTCTTTTTTGAGATTGTCTACCGCCCAAGCGTTGTCCTGAAATAGCCATAAGACACTTCCCTCAACTGCTTTCAAAATTCGCATCCACCCCTCGAAAGTTGCAGGCAATATCTTGTAATTATTATTAAAACAACAAAAGATAAATCCATTTTCAGGCAGCCCTAGCTCTTGTCTTGTAAATTGCCTATCTGAAATTAGACGCTTTCTATCATTAACCTGATAGCTATTGGGTAAATAGACCACCTTCTCTAAATAGCATGACTGAGACTCCAGTGGAATAAGAGTTCTATCAGCAATAATGTAATCCATGTAATCAGCGCCCAGAGTGCCAGGGTAGCCAAGATAATTTACCTGAATGGGTGCAGCACGATGCGCAAATATCCCCGTTCTTGCGTCTTGGGTGAAGCCTTTTAAGTCAACCGCTATGTCGATATTTAAATCCCTGCTTAACTTAGCAACCTCAACATCAGACTTTCTGCCTACCTCAACGAACTGGTCAAACGACTTTTCTAGCCGCTGGCGCATTTCATCATTCACTATTGGGCCAAATGAAAGGCCGACTAATTCAAACTGACTTTTGTCGTGTAACTCAAAAAGCTCAGCCATTAAATGCCCAGTAGCATGATTATGAAAATCAGCTGAAAAGTAACCCACTCGGATTTTTTGACTCTGTGGACGCTTAACAATAGGTTCTAAAACAGGGTTAAATGGATATCTTGATTGAATATAAATTTCTGAAGATTGTTTATGCAGAAAAATATCATCATTCAGTGCTAGCAGCGCAAAGGGATTAGTAACTTTCTCATTCGCCACCACTTTTTTGGAAATATCCTCCAAAGATTCTGCCAAACCTGACCAACTACATATTTTCATTTTTGTGTGAAGCAAGTCACCAGATGCCCAATCAATATCGGGCTTTAGAGTTAGCGCTTTATCGTAGTGAGCAATAGCCTCGTCATACCGCTTAAGTTCATGCAGGGTCACCCCTTTATTGGACCAAGCTTCAGCGTAATCTGGATTAATGGCTAGGGCTTTTTCATAAGCGGCCAGAGCCTCGTCATATCGTTTTAGGCCTTCATAGACAACGCCTTTATTGGACCAAGCTTCAGCGTAATCTGGATTAATGGCTAGGGCTTTTTCATAAGCGGCCAGAGCCTCGTCATATCGTTTTAGCTCCTTAAGTACGGCGCCTTTATTTAAAAACCCCTTTTCTATGTCTGGATTTATATCAAGTGCTTTACTAAAATGCTCGATAGCCAGCGCTAAACAATTCTCCTCTTTTGCAATAAGCCCTAAGTTTAAATAAGCTTCAGCATTATGAATATCAAGCGCTACCGCCTTCTCAGAGGCAATTTTTGCTTCGGCGAGTTTTTTTAGCTTAATTTGGGTTGCGGATAAATTGGTGAGAGTGGAAACCCTATCAGGGACCAGTCTTAGGGATTCCAAGAAGTTGTCCTCAGCCTCCTCGAAGAAGCCTCTCTCAAGGCAATCCAATCCTTTAAAAAAGTATTTTTTTGCTAATTCAAAGTTGTCCAAAATAATTGCCTTGATTGATCTAGTGGGGGGTAATTTCATTGCTATTTTGAATCCTAAATTACTAAAATATTCGATCAAGTAGTTAATCCCTGTGTTTTTCTACCCGTGCCTGCCCTGCAGTGCCCTGCTAAATCAAGGTGCACCTGAATGTCGACCAATCCTGCAAGTTTCATGAGCTCTACCACTGCTTCAGATTGATCAAAGCCATACTCAACAGCGATCAAGCCACCAGGCTTTAAGAATCTATCTACCTGAGAAATAATGATCTCTAAGCAGCTAAGACCGTTGGCGTAATCGGTGAGGGCTGAGGGGGGTTCAAACCGAAGGTCCCCTTGAGTGAGGTGGGGATCCTTGTCGGCTATATAAGGTGGATTGCTGACAATGACGTCAAAAGGGGCTGGCTCAGTTAAAGCCTCATACCAGCTACCTTGCGCAAACTCAACTTGATTGTTTAGATCAAGTAACTGAGCGTTTTGTTTTGCAATAACTAAGGCATTTTCTGATTGATCGGTTGCAATAACAGAGGCTAGCGGGGCTGAGCTCGCAATAGCTAGGGCAATGGCGCCGGAACCCGTTCCCAGGTCTAGCACTTTGGTTAGGTTATTGAGCTTGGCGATTTCAGCGAGGGCAATATCCACCAAGAGCTCAGTTTCAGGGCGGGGAATTAGAGCCCCCGGCCCTACTAGCAGCTCAATATTGTGAAATCCTT
>CAJARE010000237.1 GCA_903944255.1 uncultured beta proteobacterium | reverse complement strand
TATTTACCACCATCTGGTAGTGATACCGCCACAGAGAAATATATCGGCGTATCACAACGGATTGATCAACCCGAAGAACGTGAGGCAATCAAAGCCCGTCTTGCTGGCTTGATGTCTGCTGAAGAAAAAGGTGGAATTATCGTGCGCACGAGTGCTCAAGATGCGACTGAGACCGAGTTACAACATGACATGCTTTACTTGCGTAGTACCTGGGAAAACATTCGTGAATCCATGAATCACCATTCTGCACCGAGCCTGCTTTATCAAGATCTCAGTTTGGCGGAGCGAGTGCTACGCGATGTTGCTGGTGACGAAACGACACAAATACGAGTCGACTCAGCGGAGAACTTTGAGAAACTAAAAGGTTTTGCTAGCCTATATATGCCGAATTTATTAGGAAAGTTAACGCTGCACCGAGGTGAACGCGCCCTATTTGATTTATTCGATGTTGATTCTGAAATTAATAAAGCTTTGGGTCGCAGAGTAGATCTCAAATCAGGTGGTTATCTGATGATTGACCAAACTGAATCAATGACTACCGTCGATGTCAATACCGGCAGCTATGTGGGTGCGCGTAATTTAGATGACACGGTCTTTAAAACCAATCTTGAGGCAGCCCAAGCAATTGCTCGTCAATTACGTTTGCGCAATCTGGGTGGCATCATCATCATCGACTTCATTGATATGGTTAGCAAGGATCACCAAGAATCGGTATTACATGAGCTCAAGCGCAACTTAGAACGCGATCATGCACGTACATCGGTAAACGATTTCTCTTCTCTAGGATTGGTAGAGATGACCCGTAAACGCACCCGTGAATCCTTAGCCCATATCACCTGCGAGCCCTGCGCTACTTGCATGGGTAAAGGTGAGGTGAAGACGCCTCAAACCATCTGCTATGAAATTTTGCGTGAAATTGTTCGTGAACATCGCCAATTTAATCCGCGAGAATTTAGGATTGTTGCAGCTCCAGATGTGATTGACCTCTTTTTAGAAGAGGAAAATCAATTCTTAGCCCAATTGGGTGACTTTATTGACAAGCCGATAACACTCCAGGCAGAAGGTAGCTTCCGACAAGAGCAATACGATATCGTTCTCAGTTAACTATTTGAAAATTGGATGCGGTGCAAGCTGGCATAAAGGCCATTGCGCTGAATTAAATCTTCATGAGAGCCATTTTCAATAATTTGACCGTGCTCTAAGACCACAATACGACTAGCATGCTCAATCGTTGATAAACGGTGTGCAATGACTAGGGTGGTTCTACCAGCCATCAAACGATCCAAGGCATCCTGAACCTGACGTTCGGACTCAGAATCGAGTGCTGAAGTAGCCTCATCCAAGATCAAAATCGGGGCATTCTTATAAATCGCTCTAGCAATCGCTAAACGCTGACGCTGACCGCCTGATAAACGATTGCCATTGTCACCGACTAAAGAATCAATTCCTTCAGGTAACTGCTCAATGAGCGCTGTCAGATTTGCAGCCTCTAAAGCCTGTGTCACTCGAGCACGATCAATACCTTTTTCATCGAATGCACCATAGGCTACGTTAGCAGCAATCGTGTCATTAAATAAAACTACATCTTGACTAACAAAGGCGATTTGCTTGCGCACATCTGCCAATACAATATCTTCTAGAGGAATGCCATCTAAGTAGATATGTCCTGTAGTGGGTTTAAAAAAGCGTGGTAATAAATTGATTAAGGTAGACTTTCCTCCGCCTGAAGGTCCAACAAATGCAACCACCTCTCCTGGCGCAATATTGAGGTTAATGCCACGCAGAGCATCTTGACGCCCCTCTTCTTGCTGATAGGAAAATCCAACATCTTCAAAACGAATGCCGCCCTTACTCTTATTGAGGGGCTTCATATTGAGCTTGCGATCCTCTTCCTCCTCGAAAGGCTGATCCATTAACGCAAAAATCATCTCTGCAGCAGTGAGGCCACGTTGCAAGGGCTGATTAATATCCGCTAAATGTTTTAGTGGTGAAATCACTAACATCATGGCCGTAACAAAGGCAGCAAAACCTCCAACCGTTGTTCCTTGGGTGGCTGATTGCATCAAAGCAATCACTAAGACAACTGATAAAGCCATCGAGGCAATGAGTTGGGTAATGGGCTGATTCAGACCACCGACAACTGCTGACTTCAGTGCAAATTGACGCAGACGTTGGGCCTTTTCCATAAAGCGCTGCATCTCATAAGACTCAGCGCCATGTACTTTCACTATCTTATGCCCTGCAACAGATTCTTCAACGATATAAGCTAATTCACTAGTCAGTGTTTGTTGCTCTCGATTTAGAGCCCGTAAGCGGCGATTAATTTTGCTCATGATGAAAGCAATGATTGGGAAAATCACTAACACCACGAGCGTGAGCTGCCAGTTCAAGTAGATCAGGTAACCAATCAAACCAATCACAGTTAAAGAGTCGCGCACCAGACTAATTAACATTCCACCCATAATGGTGAGAATGTTATTTACCTCAAATACGACAGCATTAATTAAATGCGAAGCAGAATTCTGCTGAAAGAAAACGGTGCGAGCGCGCAATAGGGTATGAAACATTCGCTCGCGCAATTTAAGGAGTACTGAGTTAATGACTCGAGTCAGTAAATAATTCGAGAAAAACTGCGCCAAACTACGGATAACAGCCAAACCTACTAAGAAAACGGGAACCTGCCACAGCTTGTCATTCAGCTCGCCAGTAAAGCCCCTATCGAGCAATGGCTTCATTAAGGCAGGGATAGATGTCTCAGATGCCGCCACAACAGCCATAGCCAATAAAGAGCCAATAATGAGCTTAATATGGGGTTTGAGATACTGAATTAAGCGATTTAGGGTAGTCCGGTCTTGAGCATTCATATAATGAATTATGCCCACCTTATCAGTCATACTCATCACTCGCAATGAAGAGTCCAATTTGGACGATTGTCTGGCCTCCCTGGAGGGGGTTGCCCAGCAAATCGTCGTGGTCGATTCCAATAGTACGGATCGGACCCTGGAAATCGCCAATAACTATGGCGCCTTGATGGCCTACCCCACCGATTGGCCGGGTTTTGGCCCCCAAAAGAACCGCGCCTTGGATTTGGCAACCGGTGACTGGGTCCTTTCGCTGGACGCCGACGAAAGACTCACCCCAGCCCTAAAATCCGAAATTTTGACAGCAATGAACCATTCTGCCCATGTGGATTGCTTCGCTATCCCGCGCTTATCTTGGTACTGCGGCCGCTTCATTCGACATTCAGGCTGGAGCCCTGATTATGTAGAGCGTCTTTTTAAGCGAGGTACTGCCCGCTTCTCGGATGACCTAGTTCATGAGCGCCTCATTCCAAATGGAACGGTAGCCAAACTCAAGAATCCGATGCTGCACTATAGCTTTATGAATTACGCACAAGTACTCGACAAGCTTAATCGTTACTCCAGTGCATCAGCAGAGCAAGCTTTTTTAAGGGGTAAAAAAAGTAACCCAGTTAAAGCAGTGCTCCACGGTATGTGGGCTTTTATCCGGACCTATATCCTACGAGCCGGTTTTTTAGATGGCCCTCAAGGTTTTGCCTTGGCAGTCTCTAATGCTCATGGTACCTACTATCGCTATATGAAGTTATGGCAACTGAATCAGGATGCTGGCAAATGATTTCGATTTTGTTGGCTACCTACAACTGGCCACAAGCACTCAAGCTATGCCTAGAATCACTTGCTACCCAAACTGATCAGGATTTTGAAATCATCATTGCAGATGACGGCTCTACCAATGAGACTAAACAGCTTATTGAGAAGATTAAGCTTAGCCATCCCATTTCCATCACTCATCTCTGGCAAGAAGACCAAGGCTTTCGGAAAACAAAAATTCTGAACCAAGCAATTGCAGCTGCGCATGGAAACTATTTAATCTTCTTAGATGGTGACTGCATTGTTCAACCAGACTATGTGGCGCGCCACCGCGCCTTGGCTCAAAAAGGCTACCTCGTTACGGGCAGTCGTGTACTTTTAGATCAGAGCCTCACAAAGCAATTACTCAACTGGCCAAATTGGGATTACCAACGTTTTACTAGCAAGTTACTTCAGTATCGACTCAGTGGCTGTATTAATAAGTATTGGCCATTACAAATCAAGATAGGCACTGGGTTTTGGCGCAACTATCAAAAATTTGTATGGCGTCGTATTAAGGGCTGCAATATGGCTTGCTGGAAAGTAGATGCAGAAGCGATTCATGGCTTTGATGAGGATATGACTGGCTGGGGTCATGAGGATGCTGACTTTGTCTTTCGCCTACAGCGTCATCATATAAAGCGCAAATCAGGCTCATGGTCTACCGAAGTCTTCCATCTGTTTCATAAAATTCATGATCAAAGTCATGCCGCAGAAAATGCCCGTAAAGTGCGCGCCATGATTCAAGCTAAGGCGATGTAAATTATTAGCTATGTCGAATTTTTCCTCTATTCAACCTAAAAAAGTATTGTTTATTGCTACTCGGCAAATTGGAGACGTACTAGTAACAACCCCACTCATTAGTAAGGCTCGTGAACTTTGGCCTGAGGCTGAATTTCATTTTCTAGGCTATCGAGGTAAGCTCGATATGCTCAAAGGCAACCCAGAGATTAGCGAGCTCATTGAAACCTCTGATCGACCTGGCTTCGCAGAATATCTCAGCCTCTTCAATCGCTTATTTCAGCGCTATGACTTAGCCATCGTTACCCAACCTAGCGATCGCGCCTACTTATATGGATTGGTGTCAGCATTTAGGCGCGTAGGAATCTTGGGCGGTCACCCACAAGGCAAAGAGGGTAGTGCCAACAGTAAAACTGATAAGCAAAACGCCTGGAAAAAATTCATTTCCATGCATAACGTCACGGTAGATTATTTTGCACAACATGTGATCGCAGAAAAACTCCGTCTATTAGAAGTTTTCTTCAGAGATCCAAATGATGTATTTAAAGCGCCCATTTCAGTAACACCTCCTGAGGGCGAAGTTTTAACGCCCATCATTGCAGGTCAGCTAAACCAAGCTTATGCAGTACTTCATCCAGGGCCTTTAACTGCTTATAAACGCTGGCCACTTGCATACTGGCAGCAACTCATCACTTGGTTGACTCAACAAGGCTTGCAAGTAGTGTTAAGCGCATCCTCTGCAAAACAAGACTTACAACTCAATCATGATATTCTGTCTTTACTAGATGAATCCACTCGCAAGCAAGTCATTGATACTGCTGGGAAGCTATCTATTCCACAGGCAGGCACGTTACTGCGTGGTGCAGCTTTATATATTGGTGTTGATACCTCTATCACCCATTTAGCCGCGGCCTGCAATACCCCGACAATTGCATTATTTGGAGCAACTCCACCAACAAATTTTGGCCCTTGGCCAAATGGCTTTATGGGTGATCAGCCCTATCAATTACGGGCCCGAACTCAAACTGTCGGGAATGTCACTATCTTGCAAGGTCCTGGTGAATGTGTTCCGTGTCGTAAAGCAGGCTGTCAGGATCGCGCTGATAGTCATAGTGAGTGTTTAGACCTACTGGAACCTAGTCAAGTTATTACCGCTGCCAAGCAAATCCTAAAGCAATAAAGATTAATGGTACTGAACTTGTACAGGGTTATTTTGCTTGGAGGCCAAAATCTGGCTCAAACCATGCAGACAAGCATCGTCAGGATAGATCCGTAAATCCTCTGGGAACTGCATTAAGCATGCACCCCCACTAGTGGTGACAGCAGCAGTCAACATCAAACCCTTTACTGCATCATTAGAATTCGGATGCGAGAAGTTGGCAGAGCCAAGCTTAGGATCACGTACGCGGCTAGACATCAGATATGGACTAATTTGAGAGCGCAACATCTTGATATCGATCGCTGTATCAATGAAGACATGCACATTACGAGCAAACCGCATTCGCGCTCCCGTAATATCCATCACTGCCTCAGAAACAATACGCATTCCACCTGAAAATTTATCTGGCGTGACATTCACTTTTGCAACTAATAACTCATCTTCTTTTAACCAAGAACGATTAGGTTCATATACTTCGCTATAGAGTGTCACCTCCAAAGCAGCAGTACCATCGTCAATCGTAGCAATCATCATGCGACCACGCTGGCCCGTTAACATACGGGCAGAAGTGATGATGCCAGCAATCAATTGATCCTTACCTTCGCTGATCTTTGCTAAAGGTTGGCGAATAAAGTGTGCTGTCTCTTCTCGATAGGCATCAAACATGTGACCTGTTAAGCAAAGGCCAAGTGCAGTCTTTTCTTCTTGGAGTCGCTTTTTTTCAGACCAGATGGGCTCACGAACTAATTCTGGGAGATGTCGATTTTCTTCTCCAACTACATCAAATAAACTCACTTGATGAATCGAGGCCTCTGCTTGCTCGGCAGCTTCAATTGCCCTAGCAAGAGAAGATAGTAATGTGGAACGAATATCGTATAAGTTGCCACCAGCAGCCAGACTATCTCGATACAGACTATCGAATGCACCAGCCCGCATTAAGGCCTCAATCGCCCTACGGTTCACTTGTCGACGATCAACTCTTGCACAGAAATCAAACAAGTCTTTAAATGGACCACCTGTCTCACGGGCTTTGACAATCGCTTCGATTGCTGCCTCACCGGTTCCGCGAACGGCACCAAGACCATAACGAACATGACTTATTGGTGAATCAGGCGCCGCATCTGGAGCGCGCAAAGGAGTGAACTCATAGACGCCTGTATTAATATCGGGCGAGAAAACTCGAATCTGATTTGCTAAGCAATCGTCATAGAGAATCTTCACTTTATCGGTGTCATCCATCGCGAGCGATAAGTTGGCTGCCATAAATTCAGCTGGGTAGTACGCCTTTAG
>CAJARE010000236.1 GCA_903944255.1 uncultured beta proteobacterium | reverse complement strand
GTCATCATTGCGTTGAAGAACTTCAAGATTGTCATCAAATGCACCCATCCAAGGTTGCATTTTTTCTTCTTCGGTACCTGGTAGGAAACCAATATCTTCGCCTACCGGAACAGTTGCACGAGTAATGATGATCTCGTTATAGCGCTTACTATCCAATACTTGCTCTAGGCCAGCAGCTAGGGCTAATAAAGTTTTACCAGTACCCGCTTGACCTAAAAGGGTGACAAAATCGATATCAGGATTCATGAGCAGGTTCATGGCAAAGTTTTGCTCACGATTGCGAGCAGTCACACTCCAAACATTATTTTTCTGGTGAGAGAAGTCTCTAAGGGTTTGCAGTAGTGCTGTTTTGCCATTGATTTCACGTACCTGGGCATAAAACGGTGTTGAACCATCCGGATTTTCTTGATATACAAATTGGTTGACCAGCATGCTGCGAACTGAAGGGCCGGTCACTCGGTAAAACATCGTGCCTGATTTAGAATCTGCCCAGCTTTCCATATCTTTGCCATGTTTAGGCCAGAAGTCTGCGGGTAGACTCATGATCCCTGAATACATCAAGTCACGATCTTCTAGTACTTGATCATTAAAGTAATCTTCTGCAGGCAACCCTAGAGCGCGTGCTTTGATTCGCATATTGATATCTTTGGATACCAACACCACTTCTTGACCCTGGCGAGTTTTTTGTAGTTCACTGACTACCGCCAGAATCAGGTTGTCACCTTTACCTTCGGGCAGGCCTTCAGGGAGGGCTTGCGTCGACAGTTTGGTTTGGAAGAAGAGGCGGCCCGATACATCCTGGTTGCCAAGCTTATTGAGGGGGATGCCTTCATCTAAAGTGCCACTCGTTCCAGCAATCAGTTGATCTAAAGATCGACTGACAGTTCGGGCATTGCGCGCAACTTCTGTCATTCCTTTTTTATGATTGTCTAGCTCTTCAAGCGTAGTCATTGGTAAATACAAATCATGCTCTGAGAAACGGAACAGCGAACTTGGATCGTGCATTAAAACATTGGTATCTAAGACAAATAAGCTTGGCGGCCCAGTTCGTACAACCCGTTTTGGTTTTGCTGGAATAGGCGCTTGTTTATCACTATCCATTGAGCGGTGATCACCCTGAATTTTTTCCAGAGCAAGCTCAGCTGCTGATAAGTCTTCTTCAGCATCATTGGCCCAATCAGAGGTTTCCATTACTACTAGTTTTGCTGGTGCAGGACGTTTCTTTAAATCTGGAGTCTCTTTTCGGTTAAGCTTCACTTGACCAGCAATTTGAGTTGGAATGGGGGGCAATGGCATGCAGACTCTCCTAAAAGAAAAAACCGCCAAGCGGAGTGCTTTGACGGTTTATTACGAAACGGTTTGCAGCGAAGTCTAAAAAATGGCGGGGGTTAGTCTCCAAACCTGTTCTGAAATATTCAGGTTCCTGATTCAAACGGATCGTCAGACATTCCCGTCGCTTACGGTGCATATGGATTTACTTTACCCCATTTTTTAGACTTTGCAAGAGCCAGCGGGTAAATTATTGTAAAAATTATTTTGTGGCTTGGGCTACTTGTAATACCTCTGTCACATGACCTGGAACTTTCAAACCACGCCACTCTTTTACAAGCTTGCCTGAGGAGTCAAAGAGGAAGGTGCTTCGCTCAACCCCCCGCACCTGCTTGCCATACATGTTCTTCATTTTCATAACACCAAACAACTGGCAGAGCTTTTCTTCGGTATCAGCAATCAACTCAAAGGGAAGCTGTAATTTGCTGCGGAAATTGTCATGAGACTTTAGGCTATCTCGAGAAACTCCTACAACCAAGGTATTGGCCTTATTAAAAGCGTCAATATTGTCTCTAAATTCACCGGACTCTGCGGTGCAACCTGGGGTCATATCTTTTGGGTAAAAATAGATCACTAGTTTTTTACCTTTAGCGGAAGTTGGGGTAAAAGTCAGCCCAGAAGTTGCAGGTACAGCACAGGAGGGAATAGGTTGACCGATAGCGACTGTCATGATGATCCTTCGTTAGTTATTGTGTCTATTGGTGTACGTTGTTCTGAATAATTAGGTCGCCACTTCGATTGGGGATTTCACCCCAAGTTAGTGGCAATACAGCTATTTTATCGAGTTGTTTGGTCGCTTCCCAGGATTCATGGAGTTTACCCATAGTTACAAGGTCGTGGCCCTGTTTAAGCCAGCCCATGATGAGTTTTTCAAAGGCGGGTAATAGCTTTTGCCCTTCTAGTTCAGCATGTAGCGTAAATACCTGATCATTTGGATTGCTTTGGGTAATGGCCAACAACTTATCTACTGCTGCAAACTCATCAGCGTCATCCACGCCAATTAACTCGTCTAAGGTAGGGAGGGTAGTAGGGTACTGAACGTGCTTTGCTTTGCCGGATGGTAATGCTAGGCGATAAGGAATCAGATTAGGTTCGGCTCTTCCATCTGATGAATATTGAATGCCCCATTGATCCAGCTGTTCAAGAGCGGTTTCATTCATTTGCCAACCCGCTGCACCATACGTTTTTGGAGGATGTCCAAAGACTTCTAAAAATCGATCCCAACTTTTTTGCATCATGGCGCGAGTCCAGCCTGGGTTTTGATGGCGAACCTGATCGTGCCAAGCGACATGATCCCATGCATGAATTCCTGCTTCGTGACCTGCTTGATCGATTGCACGCATCTCTGCAGCAGCTTGTTTGCCGATATCGGGGCCAGGTAGCAATACGCCATAAAGCAAAGTCTTGATTCCATAATGCTCAACTACAGAAGTGCGACTGACTTTTTTCAAAAAGCCAGGACGAAAAACGCGCTTTAGTGCCCAGCCCGTATGATCGGGTCCGAGGCTAAATAAGAAAGTTGCTTTTAAACCAAAGCGCTCGAGGGTCCGAGCTAGATTAGGCGCGCCTTCTTTAGTTCCGCGTAAGGTATCAATATCTACCTTTAGTGCAATTTTGGCCATTGACTACAGTGTTATTCGATATCAACAAGATGGCGTGCTTTTTCCACATCCTGACGATAGGCTTCAAATATATTCTTGAGCGCATCAGTCATCGTGGTACTTGGCTTCCAACCCAATTCACTCATGGTGTTGTCGATAGCCGGCACTCGGTTTTGTACGTCTTGGTAACCTTCACCATAGTAAGCGCCAGAAGTGGTTTCCAGAATTTTTACTTCATTTGCCGTCTTGGCATATTCAGGAATGCTTCGTGCGATCTCTAGCATTTGATTAGCGAGGTCGCGAACAGAATGATTATTCTTTGGATTACCAATGTTATAGATCTTGCCATTAGCAATACCATCTTTATTGTCAATAATGCACATCAATGCATCGATACCATCATCAACATAGGTGAAGGCCCTTTTTTGGGCGCCACCATCTACTAAATTAATCGGTTCACCGCGAACGATGTGCCCCAAAAACTGGGTGACCACTCGTGAAGAACCCTCTTTTGGAGTGTAGATACTATCGAGACCAGGTCCAATCCAATTAAATGGACGGAAGAGGGTAAAGCGCAGTCCCTCCATGCCATAACCCCAAATGACGCGATCCATTAATTGCTTGGAGCAGGCATAAATCCAACGTGGTTTATTGATTGGGCCATACACCATGTTGGATGTAGATGGGTCAAACTCACTGTCTTCGCACATGCCATAGACCTCAGAGGTCGATGGGAAAACCAAATGCTTTTTGTATTTCACAGCAGAGCGAACGATCGGAAGGTTGGCTTCAAAATCAAGTTCAAATACTTTAAGCGGTTGCTGTACATAGGTTGCGGGAGTGGCAATCGCAACTAATGGGAGAATGACATCGCACTTACGAATGTGATATTCGACCCATTCCTTATTGATAGTGATATCACCTTCAAAGAAATGCATGCGTGGATGCTTGACTAGATCGCCTAGGCGATCGTGTTGCATATCCATACCGTAAACGTCCCAATCGGTCGTCTCGAGAATGCGTTTTGAGAGGTGGTGGCCGATAAAGCCGTTTACCCCAAGAATGAGTACTTTTTTCATCTTTACTGCCTCGTTTCAATCTAATGTGTTTTTGCTGGGAACCATTCCAAGATTTCAATGACTGTATGGTCACCACAAATGCCGAATACTCGATTATCAACCACTTGGATGCCGCAAGCCCCAAGATCGAGCTTGTCTGGAAAGGGTCCTGTGAGGCTAGAACGCGCAACTATCATGGTTTGGCCCTGCCAGTCTGTAAATGCCCCTGGATAAGGGGGTGCCACAGCCCGCACCAGGTTATGGACTTCAAGTGCGGTTTGGCCCCAGCGAATCTGCCCATCGGCAGGTTTTCTGCCTCCAAAATAGCTCCCCTGGGATAAGGGATTTGCCTTCCGTGGCACATTGCCTTGGATCAGTTGGGGTAGTACGGTATTCATTACTTTTACTGCAGCTTGGCTCACTTTGGTAAATACCTCGGTTGCGGTTTCATCTGGACCAATATCGACTTCTGCTTGACCCACAATGTCACCAGCATCAGGCTTCATTTCCATAACATGCAAAGTGGCACCTGTTTTTGTTTCACCATGAAGAATGGCCCAATTGACTGGTGCGCGACCCCGATATTTTGGCAATAAAGAGCCATGCATATTCAAGGCTGCAATTTTTGCGCAAGCCAAGATTTCAGCAGGAATCATATTGCGGTAATAAAAAGAGAAAATATAGTCAGGATGAAGCATTTGGAGTTGAGCAATCAGGCTGGGCAACTCGGGTGCGCTCGGTGTCACATAAGGGATATGTTTCTCAGCACAAAGCTTACTGACGCTTCCAAACCAAACATTCTCATTCGGATCATCTTCATGAGTGACGACTAAATCAACTTGGATACCTGCTGCTAGAAGTGCTTTGAGGCAATCAACACCTACATCGTGATAAGCGAAGACGACGGCGCGCAATTATTTTTTCTCTAAGACAGTTTGTACGACATACCTCGGGCGTCTTCTGACTTGTTGATAAATACGTCCTATGTATTCGCCTAATAAACCCAAACCAAAGAGCATCACCCCAATCAGGAAGAAGGTCAGCGCAAATAAAGTAAAGACTCCTTCAACCTCTGCACCCAAAATGAAGCGACGGATCAGGAGGTAAGCAAATAAGCTACCTGCGGCCAATGATAGGAGCATTCCTAAAATAGAAAAGATTTGCAGGGGCATGACTGAGAAACCAGTCACCAAATCAAAATTGAGACGAATCAGTTGATAGAGAGTGTATTTAGATTCTCCAGCAAAACGCTCTTCATGCTTTACCGTAATTTCTGTTGGATTTGATGCGAAGGTGTAAGCCAAGGCAGGTATAAAAGTATTACTCTCATCACATTGACGCACTAAGTCAACAATGCGACGACTATAACCTCGTAACATGCAGCCTTGATCAGTCATCGTAATGTGGGTAATTCTTTCGCGCAAACGATTCATGGCACGCGAAGCAAGCTTTCTAAAGAAACTATCACGACGATCGGCCCGAATAGTGCCAACATAATCGTGACCCTTTAGCAATTGCTCTGTCAGTGCATCAATTTCTTCAGGTGGATTTTGTAGGTCCGCGTCCAGGGTGATGATGTATTCACCCCTTGCGTATTCAAAGCCTGCCATGATGGCCATATGTTGACCAAAGTTACTATGGAATAAAACAGCGCGCGTCACGTCGGGACGAAGTTCTACTTGCTTGGCCAGAATTCCGGCGGAGCGATCTTTGCTGCCATCATTAATAAAGACGATTTCGTAGGCAATATTATGCTTAATAGCTACTGCGTCTAGAGCGGGGTAGAGGCGATCAAATAAAGCTTGGAGACCATCTTCCTCGTTGTATATAGGGACAACAATGCTCAGTTTTGGATCAGCGTCTAAATGTGCGGTCATGCCGCAATTTTGCCTGATCTTGGGGCTTGCCCCAAAGAACCCTAGTTTTTACGGTATTTTTTGAGTATTCCTACCAATCCCTTGGTGATCCGGCCAATATCTTCATCCTTCATGGCTGGGAATAGGGGAAGGGTCAGAATAGAGCCCCCTATGCGCTGTGCATGAGGGGTATCTGCTGTTTTGTAGCCCAAGTTCTTGTATAGGGTGAAACCGGTAATGATGGGGTAATGAACCCCTGTGCCAATTCCAAGCTCTTTTAATTCGTTCATTACTTGGGCGCGATCTACAGACAATTGCGTTAAAGGCAGAAGGACTTGAAACATGTGCCAGTTCGTCTCAGTAAAGTTTTCAACTGGTAATTCCAAGCCTAAGGCATCTAAATCAGATGAATGGAGTTCGCTGCGCAGCACATCAAAGTATTGTCGGGCTAGAGCAGCACGACGTGTTTGATATGTGGGTAGTTGTTTGAGCTGCTCCAAGCCAATCACTGCGTTGACGTCGGTGAGATTGTCTTTGCCTCCCAAGACATCGACATCCATGGCATCGATGCCATGACGGGTAAGACCTTGCAAGCGCAGTTTTTCAGCAAGCGCCGTTTCTTCTGCATTATTTAATACCAAGCAACCACCTTCGATGGTCGTGAGATTTTTATTTGCTTGAAAACTAAAACTTACTAGATCACCAAAACTACCAATCTTCTTTCCATTCCACTGTGAGCCGAATGCCTGGGCAGCATCTTCAATCACTCGAAGCTTGTACTGTTTTGCTAAGGCATAGAGTTGATCCATATTGACTGGAAGGCCCGCGAGATAGACGGGCATGATAGCGCGAGTTTT
The DNA here is from genome assembly GCA_903944255.1 of uncultured beta proteobacterium. Lineage (GTDB taxonomy): Bacteria > Pseudomonadota > Gammaproteobacteria > Burkholderiales > Burkholderiaceae > Polynucleobacter. The sequence continues at coordinate 3,982 of CAJARE010000236.1, read as the reverse complement.
GGAAGTAATTGCAGCAGAGACTTTATTTAAATCGATGTTGCGCGTAACGGGATCAACATCCACAAAAACAGGTTTTGCGCTAACTCCCAAGATGACATTGGAGGTTGCCACCCACGAGATCGGAGTGGTAATCACTTCATCGCCCTCACCAATTCCGGCAACTTGTAAAGCAATCTTCATTGTTGCAGTGCCATTGGCAAAACAGCGTACTGGTCTGCCGCCAAAGTAATTCGAGAGCACTGCCTCAAACTCAGCCAGCTTTGGGCCGGAGGTCACCCATCCAGAGCGCAGCACTTCTGCAACTGCATCAATCGTTTCTTGATTAAAACTAGGTCGGGTAAAGGGAATAAATGCTGGCGTAGAAGCTGACATGATGAGCCTTTATTGTTGAGGCGAACTAGCAGTGTCCGGATGTTTCACAATCACTCTGCGAGAGTCACGATCGACTTCTTGCATTGGAAAGTTGATCTTCTGTAATGCAGTGTATTGCTCAGGGACCATTAAAGCATAAGCGGTCCGATCTTCTTTCCAGCGCTCTATAAAAGCATCTAGGCTGGGCATCCACAATGAAGGCTCTTGCTTAACCCCAAACTCTAATTCATCAGGAGATTCCACCATGATCATGGTTCTTTCTAAATAGAAAGGCATCGTATGGTCTAAAAGTCGGACTGAATAAATATTGGCATTCGATGGAATCAGTGCTTTGACTCGAGTAGCAAGATCAATTCCCGATACTGCTCTTCCGAGAGTTTCATGTCCCGTACCTGCAATGATGGCGCATAGAAAAAAACCACTAGCAAAACTCAATATGCTGCGAAGACCGTGATGCTTGCTTTGCCATGCAGCTACAGCGCTAAAGGTAATCAACGCGATAAGGGCTGCGATCACCCAATATACATACTGTGCATAGGCTTCGATTTCATCGGGTCTAGCTTGTACGCTAATTTCAGAAATGAAAAGGAATCCAACGCATCCTAAAACGGCAAATCCTAAGGTTTGCAATTTCCAAGATAGACCCAGTTCATTAGTATTGCCAAGAACCTGATCTAAGCGGTTTGCAATGAGAAGTGCGAGTGCTGGGAAGATGGGAATAATATAGCCCGGTAATTTCGATTGTGAGACGCTAAAAAAAGCAAAGATCACTACGGACCAGCATGCTAGTAACCAGCTACTAGAAAATTCTTTTTTACGCTCAGCAAAGGCCTGAGCAAATGCGCCTGGGATTTGCAAAACCCAAGGCAATATACCGATGATAAGCAGTGGTACAAAATAATAGATGGGGCCGGTTCTGCTATGAGCGTTATTTGTAAAGCGCTGCAGATGCTCATGAATAAAAAAGAACTCTAAAAACTCTGGATTACGTTCTGATACCAACACAAACCACGGTGCTGTGATGACTAAAAATAAAATGGTTCCACTCATTAAATGCAGTCGTGACCAAATTTTCCAATCCCATGCGCTAATCGAATAGGCAATAAACACCATTGCAGGAATAGCTGCACCAATCACACCTTTTGAGAGTGTTGCTAAAGCCATCATGGTCCAACAAACCCACATCCAATTGCGACAACTGTTTTTATTGCCGGTTGTTTGTGCCAGCAAGAGACTGCATAAGGCACTCACCAAGAATGCAGAAAGTCCCATGTCCAAGGAATTAAAGTGACCACTAATAACCCACATTGGGCTGGAGGCAAGTACTAGAGCACTGAGCCATCCAGTTCGAGCATTAAAAATGCGCGCTCCAGTAAAGCCAATCAATAGGATCGTTAAAAATCCTGTTAAGGCGGACCACAAGCGAGCTTGCCAATCTCCTAAACCAAATGCTTGGAATACGATTGCAGTTGCCCAGACTTGCAATGGCGGTTTTTCAAAATATTTATATCCGTTATAGCGAGGAGTAATCCAATCACCCGTGACAAGCATTTCGCGTGCCATTTCTGCATAACGTCCCTCATCAGAAGGAATGAGATGGCGGTAATTGAGAGTGCCAAACCAAATCAGTCCATAAATGAGAGCGATGAGCAAAATTTTCCCTGGATGCAGCAGAGAAGATTGGCGGGTACTTCCAAACTGCATCAGACAGACTCCACGATCAGGGCTAGTAGAACTTGGCGTCCTTCACCTACTAGGATGTTGTAGGTTCGACAAGCAGCTTGAGAATCCATGATTTCAAAGCCAATCTTGGCAGAAATGAGGTTTTTGAGTAGTTCTGGAGCAGGAAAGCGTTGGCGGCTACCAGTTCCAATCAGGATTAACTCTGGTTTTAAACCCATCATTTGGGTGAAGTGGGCCTCTTTTAAGTCTTCAAATGACTCAACTGGCCATGCTGAGATGGCTCCATCTGAGCTGATCAGTACTGCATGACTATAGGGAGTTTGATTAATCTCAACATAGCCAGGCCCGTAGCCGGTGATCGTATTGGCTCCAGAATGGGGATCAGATTGAAGCTTCAAGTGGACTCTCTGTCATAATTATGTGGATTATAGCTAGCTGTTTTTTCTCAGATTTCAAGAACTTACCCTTTAATTTATTGTGAAACCTATCCTAAAGTCCCAAAAACTCAATGACGTCTGTTACGACATCCGTGGGCCGGTGCTCGAGCTCGCTCAGCGCATGGAGGAGGAGGGTCACAAAATCATCAAATTAAACATTGGAAATGTAGGGGTATTTGGCTTCGACCCACCGGAAGAGATTCAGCTCGACATGATTCGTAATTTAAGTAACGCATCTGCTTATTCCGACTCTAAGGGGATTTTTGCTGCACGTAAAGCGATCATGCAGTATTGCCAAGAAAAGGGAATTCAAGGCGTTGCTTTGGATGATGTCTATACCGGCAATGGTGTATCAGAACTCATTGTGATTTCAATGAATGCTTTACTCAATGATGGCGATGAAGTTCTAGTGCCATCACCGGATTATCCGCTTTGGACTGCTGCAGTGAGTTTATCTAGTGGTACACCTGTGCACTATCTTTGTGATGAAGAAAAAGATTGGGCGCCTAACTTAGCTGATTTGCGAAAAAAGATCACCCCTCGTACCAAAGCAATTGTGATGATCAATCCCAATAATCCAACAGGGGCTATTTATTCAAAAGAAGTCTTGCTAGAGCTTACTCAAATTGCTCGCGAGAATGGACTCATTTTGTTTGCAGATGAAATCTACGACAAGATGTTATATGACGCAGAGAAGCATATTTCTTTAGCTTCTTTATCAACCGATGTTGTTGTGATCACCTTTAATGGCTTATCAAAAAACTATCGCTCATGCGGTTACAGAGCAGGCTGGATGGTGGTTTCAGGTGATAAAGAGATGGTGCGTGACTATATTGAAGGTCTCAATATGTTGGCCTCAATGCGCCTATGTGCAAATGTACCAGGCCAATATGCGATTCAAACTGCACTTGGTGGGTATCAAAGTATTAATGATCTAGTGAGGGAAGGTGGGCGTTTAGCTAGGCAACGTGATCTTGCCTGGAAGCTCATTACAGATATTCCTGGCGTGACTTGTGTAAAGCCTAAATCTGCCTTGTATTTATTTCCTAAATTGGATTCTGAAATGTATCCGATTGAAGATGATCAGCAATTTGTTGCTGATCTCTTGAAGGAGGAGAAAGTATTGTTAGTGCAGGGCTCAGGTTTTAATTGGACTAAGCCAGATCACTTCCGTGTAGTGTTCTTGCCTCATGAGGATGTTCTTAAAGAGGCGATTGGTCGCCTTGCGCGTTTCCTTGAGCGTTATCGCAATAAGCATGGCCGCAAGGCTTCTTCAACCGTAGCAAAGGCATCATGAAACCGATTCAAGTAGGTCTATTAGGTATTGGCACCGTTGGTGGTGGCGTATTCACTGTTCTCGAACGCAATCAAGACGAAATTCAACGTCGCGCTGGTCGGGGTATTCACATTAATACCGTCGCTGATCTTAACGTCGAACGTGCCAAAGAAATTGTTAAGGACCGTGCACAGATTGTGAATGATGCTCGTGC
>CAJARE010000235.1 GCA_903944255.1 uncultured beta proteobacterium | reverse complement strand
TGGCAATGAATATCCTTTGGCCAAGATCGAGACTTCTTCTGAATCACACCCTTTCTACACTGGTACCCAAAAAATCATGGATACCGCTGGTCGTGTTGAGAAATTCCGCCAGAAATTCGGTACCAAAGCTGTTGCTAAATCTACCGGTGATGGCGCTGCTAAAACTGCTGAGAAAAAAGCTGCTGCTGCAGAAGCGAAAGCTGCTGAAAAGACATCGAAGAAGAAGGCTTAATACCCTTCAATTCGTAGGGTGTGGCTATAGCCCCCTCTGCGAGATAATTAAGGCAGCGTTTGCTGCCTTTTTTATTTTTTGTTTTAGCTTTAGTTTTAGCTCTACCCTTAGTTTCACCTTTTATAAAGTACATGGTCAAACTCACTGCCGCCGCTACTAAATCCATTCCACGCATCATTATTTTTGCGTTAACGTTGGTTTATGGTTTTTCAGGTCTGTTCTTTCGTGACCCCTGGAAGAATGAAGATGCCATTGGCTTTGGTGGTATGTGGACTTTATTTCGAGGCAATTCCATTGACTGGATTGTTCCCCATCTAGCAGGCAGAGATATCTCACTAGGCGCCCCTTTGCCTTATTGGATGGGTGCAAGTCTGATCGAACTCTTTGGGCCTTGGATTGGCGCTGCGAATGCCGCACGTTTATATTCTGCTATTTGTTTTTTTGCTGCTGCAATAGCCATTTGGTACGCCACCTATCTGTTAGGCCGTCGTCGTGAAGTTCAGCCAATAGCCTTAGCCGTTGGTGGTCAACCAGATCTGAAAAGCTATGGCATGACTTTAGCTGATGGCGCACTGTTAATTTTCTTAGCTTGTGTTGGTCTTGCACAGCGCGCCCATGAAACCACGCCAATGATGGCGCAACTGATGGGTATCAGCATCATGCTGTATGGGACTGTCCGCGGCCTAGATAAACCTTGGCAAGGTGGCCTTTGGACTGGACTGGGGGTGACTATTCTTGCGCTCTCCAGCAATCTAGCCTTAAGCTTAATTGTGATTACCTCCACCATCATTGCGGTCATTGCTAGTAATGCGCGCTTACGTTATCGCTGGACTATTACTAGTACTTTTTTTGGTATTGTTGGCGTTCTGATCTGGCCAGCACTATGGTATATCTGCGATATCTCGCCAGAGTGGCGGCATATTGCGCAAGAAGGCTGGCGTAATGCGCCAGAGATGCGCTTGCTCCCTGCTTTTGAATCCCTCGAATTTTTAAGTGTGAACTTTTGGGCATACGCATGGCCAGTTTGGCCACTAGCGATGATTGCCTTAGTTCACTGGGGTCGAACTAAGGAGTCTGGTGCTTGGCGTGCGCCCCACCTGTGCATTCCGCTCTGTCTATTTGTAGGCTGCTTCATTTACGTATTATTCCGCAGTCAAGCCAATGAGCATGACCTCATGATTTTGATTCCAAGTCTATCGATTATTGCGGCGTTTAGTCTGCCCATTTTGAGACGCAGTCTCATTAGCTTCATCGACTGGTTCGCGATGTTTAGTTTCACTGTGATCGCCTTAGCCATCTGGATCATTTGGATTGCTAAAGTCACAGGCTATCCAGAACAAATTGCCAATAATGTAGCGCGTTACTTGCCCGGTTATGAAAGTCAATTTAATCCCTTATCTTTTATTGTTGCAGTTGTCATTACGGGTTTATGGTTAGCGATTGTGCGCTGGAGAACCTCCCGTGCACCAAAAGAAATCTGGCGCTGCTTGATCATTTCTGCCTCAGGCACTACTTTGATGTGGGTTTTATTAATGACACTATGGTTACCAACCATTAATTACGCTAAAACGTATCGCCATGTATCTGCTCGTTTAGTACAAGCTATCCCTAGCGATGGCTGCATCGATACGAGCAATTTGGGTTATGCCCAACTTGCCTCTTTTAACTACTTTACGAAGCTGAATTTACGTGATGACCCAAGCTGTCCCTGGCTCTTAACGCATAGTCAATCAGAGGCATCAGCATATGCTCGCCTTAATAATAAAAAACTCACTCTGTTATGGGAAGATCGACGCGCCTCTGACCGTGATGAACGCTTACGTCTATACGAAGTGATTCCGGAATAAGACGTGCTGCAATTTAGATTATCGCGCCTGCGCGAGGATATTCCTGCCCTCCTTAAATTAGCAGGCCCCTTACTGATCGGTCAATTGGCTGTAATTACCTTTAGCGTATTAGATACTGCGATGACCGCACGCTATTCTACTGAGGATCTAGCAGCACTTGCGATGGCCTCTGCAATTTTTATCAGTATTTATGTTGGACTCACTGGCGTTGTCTCTGCATTGACACCAATTGCTGGCCAGCTCTTTGGCGCCAAACGATTTGATGAGATTGGTGAAGAAGTTAGACAAGCGACTTGGCTAGCAATCGGACTTGCCATATTAGGTTGCATAGTACTCATTAATGCAGATTATTTGCTGACTATTTCACGCGTCAGTGTTGATATCGAAGATAAAGCAAAGTTATATCTCAATATCCAAGCAATTGGTCTTCCAGCTAGCATGGGAATGCGCGTCCTCATGGCACTCCATAACGCAGTCTCTAGACCAGCAGTGATCACAGTGATACAGCTGATTGGGCTAGCATTAAAGCTACCACTAAACCTACTTTTTATTTATGGTGGTCTTGGCATAGAAGGTATGGGAGGTCCTGGCTGTGCTGTAGCCACCGCGATCATCAGCTGGCTATGGCTCATCATCACACTGAGCTTCGTTTTATTTGATCGCTTTTATCGTCCCTTCAAAATCTTCAGTCAATTTAGCGCTCCCGATTGGCATCGTATCTGGACCTTACTCAAATTAGGCGCCCCCATTGGCTTTAGTTATTTAATTGAGGTCACTTCATTTACTTTCATGTCTCTATTTATAGCTCGGCTTGGCATCACTGCTTTAGCGGGCCATCAAATAGCTGCCAATCTGGGCACAGTGATTTATATGGTCCCACTTTCTATATCGATTGCTACCATGACTTTGGTATCCCAATCGATTGGTGCTAATAAGCCTGAACGCGCTGAAGAAATTGGCTGGTCCTCGGTAGTGTTTACTACGGCACTTTGTATTGTGATTGGCATTAGCGTTTGGATTTTTCGTATACAACTACTTGAGCTCTATGACCCGCCGATGGAAGTGAAAATCTTTTTACTTCCGCTCTTTTTATTCATTGCCTTTTATCAAATGTTCGATGCCTTGCAAGTAACAGCGGCATTTATTCTGCGCGCCTACCGAGTTACCTTCTGGCCCATGGTAATTTATGCGGCCTCTCTCTGGGGCGTTGGTTTAGGTGGCGGTTACCTCTTAGGTTTTGATATATTAGGCAATACCCCTCAATTCCTCCAAGGTGCTAACGGGTTTTGGGCTGCCAATAGTATTAGTCTAGGGCTAGCTGCTTGCTTACTGCTCTATCTATTTAGAAAAACGGCGGCACGCTTTGAAAAAACGCATCCGCCGATTACAGTTTAGTGAAGTGCTGGCTTAGCGAAAGCTTGGTACTTGATTGCCTTTAGCATACATACATTGTTGATAAGCAATGTTGTATTGAACTTGTGCTTGATTTTGTTTGCCAGAAGCATTCATAGAGCCCATAGCAGCACCACCTAATAAACCAACACCAGCGCCTGTTCCAACGTTGGTATGACTACCGCCTTGAATGACGGCGCCAGCCACTGCACCAAGTGCAGCGCCAATAGCTGCACTAGTTGCCGCTTCTTTGAGCGCAGCATCACTAGTATCTTTTACAGAATTGGCTGCAAAGGTGCGGCACTGCTGATCTTCTTGCTGAAATATTTCAAATGGCTTACCTGCGCGCGGCATGACAGCAACTGTTGGCCCAGTTGGCGCTGAAACACAAGCGCTAAGTATGGTTACCAAAGTAAAACTAAGAACTATTGCCGATGTAAAACGTTTCATTTCATACCTTTAAAAAATAGTGCACTCAAAAGAACTGAATGGGTATTTTAAATACCTTTAATTCTGAGGTCTTACTGGTGCAACGCCACTAGTCGGAGGGGTAGCAGCCTGTGTTTGCCAGCCTGTTGGGCACTCTTGGACATAAGGAAAATATTTCGCACTAGCCTCGCAGTAATACCAAACTGCTGGTTGTGGCTGTGCAGCCAAGACCATCGGCTGCGGTGGGGAAACATAAGCCACTACTGGTGGCGCGTAATAAACAGCTGGGGGATAGCCGTAATAGCCAGCACCCGCCCATTGACCTCGCCAACCACCGCCGTAACCATAGCCATAGCCACGACCCCAGCCAGGACCATAAGCTGCTGGACGCCATCCACCACCATAGCCATAGCCACCTGCATATCCACCGCCAACGCTGACGTTCCAAGCCACATTGCCAGCATTTGCTGCAACAGGGCTCAAACCAACTAAGCCAGCAAAGATGATGCCGAAAACAAGGTGTATTTGAATCTTTTTCATCATCGACCCCTCTGTTTAGTCTATTAAAGCCACTTACTACTCTGACGACTATGAGCCACTTTTATCAGGCTTGTTACTTCTATAACGCCTGAAGGAGTAGCAAGCTGACACAAATAACTAAATTTATTGTTCTAATTTTGCGCCAGATTTGACAATAACTCTACTCCACTTGCTTGACTCGGCAGCAATCAATTTAGAGAGTTCTTGAGGGCTTCCAGGTCCTGGATCTAGACCACCCGCCAATAATCTGGCTTTAATCTCTGGGTTATTCAGAGTCTGACGAGTCAGCTGATTAAGGCGCATTTGGATGTCTGGCGGCAAATTGGCAGGCGCCATCAAAGAAAACCAAGAAATTGCCTCAAAACCAGGCATACCTTGCTCAGCTAATGTTGGGATCTCAGGGGCGGCTGGAGAACGTTTTAAGGAGGTCACTCCCAGAGCCTGAACTTCCCCTGCTTTAATTAACGGAAGTGATGAGGATAAGTTATCAAAAAGCATGGTGATACGACCACTCACTAAATCAGGCAAAGATTGCGCACGGCCTTTGTAGGGAATATGCCGTATTTGCACTCCTGTCATATCTTTAAAGAGTTCACCGGACATATGTAGCGAGGTGCCGATTCCGGAAGATCCAAAAGTGAATTGATTCGGTTTTGCTTTAGCAAGCTCAACTAAATCCTGCAAATGAGTGATGCCTAATTGCTTACTCACAATCAATACATTGGGAGTGCTTGCCAAAAAACTGATCGGCGTGAAATCCTTTATGGGATCAAAAGACAATTTGTCATAAAGAGCCCCATTAATCGCGTGTATTCCGACGGTGCCAATTAGCAAGGTATATCCATCAGGCTCACTCTTAGCGACAAAGTCAGCGCCAATATTGCCACCAACTCCTGGACGATTCTCAACCAATACAGGGACATTCAAATTTTTTTGCCATTGCTCAGCCAATACCCGGGCCAAAATATCTGGCGCCCCTCCTGGAGTAAAAGTAACAATAATCCGAATCGGCTGCTTAGGCCATTGAGTCTGTGCCTGCACCCCACTTTGCAAAAATCCAAATAGAACAAGCCAGACAATGAAGAGCCGCTTAACTACGATAGAGAATTGCATGTTGGGGTGAGCTTAAAAACCAAAGTAGTTGCGCAGCCAAATCCAACCGGTATAGGACACTGGATCATCTGGACAAGAGCCTACTCCACATTCAAGCAAAGTAGATATTAAGTTAGCCAAAACTAAAATGATAAATAGGATGACTACAGTATTCGCAAACCAAGATCGCGAACGAATATCACGATTAGGTAGCATTAACAAAATTGCCAGTCCTGCCAATAGACCTAAATATCCAACAAATGCCCAGGTATAAAAATGGAGCTCTAGAAATGTTGCACCGTAACCCTTATCTCCAGGCAAGATATGCAAGAACACCTGACGTAAAGAAACCATCATGCCAACTAGGCCACCCAGAATTCCCCAGCCATAGTGGGCAGAATGAGCGCCACATCGAATATTGAGAACCAGTGCAAACCCAATAATGACAAAACCTATACGCTGCATGAGACAAAGTGGGCATGGAAGCTCGCCAAAATAGAGCTGATCTACAAAGGCGTAAGCAAGAACTCCCACTACTGCCAATAAGGCCAATTGATTACCCAGTGCGGCAAGCGAAGGAAAGGAATGCTGACTCACAGGCTGATATTTAAATGGTTAGTTGCATGAAAGCGGAACCAGACAATTAAAATGACTACTGTCATCGCCAGCATGATCAAACCTGCAAGACGCTTCTCAAACCAGACCAATAGCAGCCCGATGAATGCTGTCAAAAAAGGGAGAAACATATACATACAAGAATTCTAGCCCAGTATCAAAAACCTGAGTGATTTTGGTCATTACACGACTTTCTGTAGGTCTTTTGTTTAGAATGCACCCATGAGTACAAAATCGATCCCTCCCTGTTTAGACTTACTGCTTGATGGGAATATTGCACGCATCACTTTTAATAATCCTGCCGCACGTAATGCCATGACTTGGCCGATGTACGAAGAACTGAAAAGTATTTGTGATGATTTAGCGAAGAACCCAGATATTCGGGTGGTGATCTTTAGGGGTGCCGGAGATAAAGCATTTGTTTCTGGTAGCGATATCGAGCAATTTGTTAGCCTCAAAAAAGACGAGGCTTATGAGCAAGCAGTGGATCAGATTTTTATCGCCTTACAAGAACTCCCTATGCCCACGATTGCAGTCATTGAAGGATTGGCTGTTGGTAGTGGTTTGCTAATGGCTACTGCTTGTGATTTTCGGATCTCTACTCCCGATGCCCGCTTTGGTATTCCGGTAGCAAGAACTTTAGGTAACTGCCTTTCTCCTGGAAATCTTAAGTGGATTAGCGCGCATTTGGGCATCCCGATGGTAAAAAAAATGTTGCTTACTGCAGAGCTTATCAAAGCACCTCAATTACTAGAGTCTGGATTTCTGTATCGAACCGTAGAGGCGTCGGAGATTACTGAAGCTGCTGACGCTTTGGCCAACAAGATGGCTGTACTAGCGCCTATTACGCAAAAAGCTAGCAAGCTAGGAATCGCTCGTTTATTGCGCAGCAATCTCCCAGATTGTTCAGACCTGATGCGCGAAACTTATAACAGCCAAGACTTTCGAGAAGGCGTTGCCGCCTTTCTCGAGGGACGCCCCCCTCAGTGGATCGGCAAGTAGTTAGCTCTTAGCGCTTAAAAACTCAAGTACTATTTTCACAAAGAGATCGGCATGAATTGATCTTAGTTAAACCATTTTAGTTTTTAGATTGACGAGGCCTTCAACGCTACCCTCTAGAACATCCCCTTTTTTCACAGGACCAACACCTGCAGGAGTGCCAGAGTAAATCAGGTCACCTGGCTCAAGGGTAAATAAAGTAGAGAGATAGGCAATCGTATCGGGAACATTCCAAATCAGCTGATTGAGATCTCCCACTTGACGTACTTCACCATTCACCATTAACTTCACTGCACCTTGACTGGGATGGCCACACTGACTTACAGGAGTAATCTCGCCACAAGGAGCAGACTGATCAAAGGCTTTACCAGTATCCCAAGGACGCCCCATCTTTTTAGCCTCACCTTGCAAGTCTCGACGAGTCATGTCCAAGCCCACGCCATAACCATAAACATGTTCAAGTGCTTTATCAGCAGCAATATTGGTACCGCCTTTACCAATTGCTACTACCATTTCAATTTCATGATGTACATCTTTTGATAATTGGGGATATGCCATATCTTTGCCATCGCTTACGATCGAGTTGGCAGGTTTCATAAAGAAAAAAGGTGGCTCACGATCGGGATCATGCCCCATCTCACGCGCATGATCTGCATAGTTACGTCCCACGCAATAAATTCGATTCACTGCGAATCGGCTTGTGTCGCCCGTTACAGGCAAGGAAGTCAATACTGGTGGTTCGATAACGTAATTGGTGCTCATGACTAAGCTTTCTAATAGAGGTAAAGGGGGATGTTTTATTTCTGTTTTGGAGCAGTATGACGCAATTTCAATAATAGGATACTAAGAGCTAAGGTGAAGGTAAGAGCATTGGCTACGATCAGGGGCCACTTCTCAATAATGAGGCCATAGATCAGCCATAAACCTACTCCCACTGTAAATAAGGAGTACATCCCCAAAGAAACACCTGAAAGATTACGAGTACGCCAAGAATGAATAGCTTGGGGTAAAAATGCGATGGTGGTTAAAAAGGCAGCGCAATATCCAATGATCTCGATTTCATGGGGCAGAAGGTTCATAGTGCTATTGTAATTAGCTTCTTCCCCGCAGGTGCTCAAAAAAATACCAACCCGAAGGTTGGTATTTTGATTTCTAGTAGGGCTATGAGGAGCTTAATCTGGCTTGATATTTCTTTTAGCCACTAAATCCCTCCATTTTGATATGTCATCCCTAATAAATTTAGAAAACTGCTCTGGGCTTCCTCCGACGGTCTCCATGCCCATATCTGCAAATCTTTGCTTAATGTCTGGCTGAGACAAAATTTCATTAACGTCCTTATTCAAACGATCTACTATTCTTGTAGACAGCTTTGCTGGACCAACTAACCCAAACCAGGTATAGACATCGGCATTGGGATAACCCAACTCACCCAGTGAGGGTACGTCAGGCAATAAAGTGGAACGGGTTGATCCAAATACTGCCAGCACTCGAATTTTTCCAGCCTTAACATGAGGCAGTGGAGAAATAATTGGATGAATTCCCGCATCCACTCTCTCACCCAAAATATCAGTAACCGCTGGCGCATCTCCCTTATAAGGGATGTGGTTTAGGTTGCTTTTGGCAAGATTATTAAATAATTCCAAAGCTAAATGCGGAGCCGTACCATTTCCAGGGCTAGATACATTTAGTCCTGCGGACTGTTTTGCGGATGCAGCCAATAGCTCAGATACAGTCTTGATTGGTGAGCTTGCGGGAACCATCAAGAATAATGGTGCCCTAACTGTCTGAATGATCGGGGTGAAGTCTCTTAGAGTATCGTACGGCAGCTGTCCATAAAGCGCTGGGTTCGTAGTATGCGGGGCAGCAACCATAATAAAGTTATAACCATCAGGATCAGCTTTAGCAATCATCTCTGAAGCTATCCGAATATTTGCCCCTGGTTTATTTTCAACAATAATTGCTTGCTGAAGTTTGGGCGAGAGCTTCTCAGCAATAACCCGGGTTGCAATGTCATTTGATCCGCCAGGAGCAAATGGCGAGATAAACCGAATAGACTTATTCGGCCATTCTTGTGCGTAAGCCATCCCCGATAAAACGCTCATTACTAAACATAAATAAAATGTTATTTTTTTCATATGAACTCCTTTAGTAAATTACTTCAAAATTCTTTTAGCAATATTGAGTAGATGAATTTGGCTTGTACCTTCATACAGCCGAAATAAACGCACATCTCTATAAAGCATCTCAATTGGCCCACCAATATCAGCACAATATCCAGCGCCTCCAAAAATCTGCACTACTCGATCTGCAACCCTGCCGCACATTTCAGATGCGTAGTATTTGCATATTGAAGCTTGCGTAGTTATATCTTCACCACGATCTCGCGCTCTAGCAGTCTCTAGAACTAAACTTTTAGCTGCTTCGATTTCAACCTTACATTCCGCAAGCATTGCCTGTACAAGCTGAAACTCTGCTATTGGTTTACCAAATTGTTGACGTTTTTTCACGTGGACTAGCGCCTCATCTAATAAACGAATGGCTGGTCCAATACATAAAGCAGCCAAATTGATACGCTGCTTGTTTAATGCCTTCATTGCAGTTCCAAATCCTACGCCTAATTCACCCCCTATTACATCGTCCCTAGATGCTAAAACATCTTTCAAAAACACCTCTGAAACAGGTGATCCAGACTGGCCCATTTTCTTGTGCTCAGGACCTGCTGATATTCCTGGGACATCTTTAGTGATTAAAAATGCGCTAATACCTTTATGAGACAAGTCCGATGGATTCGTTCTAGCAAATACTGTAAACAAATCTGCAATTGGTGCATTTGTAATGTAGCGCTTTGTTCCGTTAATTAAAAACTGCTCAGGGGATTTATCCAACTTTATCGCGGTTGTTTTCAAAGCAGTTGCGTCTGATCCAGCATCTGGCTCTGATAATGCGAGACAAGCTGTTATCTCGCCCGAGGCAAGTCTAGGTAGCCATTTTTCTTTTTGTGCCTTAGTCCCATCCTGAACAATGCCTTCAGAGCCAATACCCGTATTAGTCCCTGCTCGGGCACGGAATGCAGTTGCCGCTTGAGAAATTTCGATATTAGCCAATGCCAACTCTTCAGTACTTAAGCCGGCACCGCCATATTCCTTAGGAATACTCCAACCAAAGAATCCACTCTTGCGCATGACATCGACAATAGATTCAGGGATACAGTTTTTTTCTACCACCTCAACTTCAGCGGGAATAGCTACATCACGCACAAAAGAGCGTATTTCACTCAATCGCTTCTCATTACCCTCACTATTACTAATCACTTAGTTCCCCTTGTTCATATAGCTAGCCCCACCATCTCGCTCAATATTACGTTTTGCCTCAAGCAGGTGCGGAGCAATATTTTTATTAATTTCACTTTGAGACATCTTTGAGCTACTTAAGGTGCAGTTCAAAGCAATCACTGGATCATCAGTACTGCCTACTCTTAATGGAACAGCTAAAGCATATACGTCTGATTCCCAATCGCCACGACTCAAACAATAGCCATGACGCTCATAAAATTCCTGGTCGCGATGAAAGTGGTGAATATCCTTGCGAAATTGAGTCGGGTTGGCTAGCTTAAGCCTATTGAGAACTGACTTTTGATCTGCCATTGGCGATGCAAATAACAAAGCGCGTCCAATAGATGTTGTTAAAAGAGGTCTACTACTTCCAATATCAGGCTTTAGATAATTACCTCGATCCAATCTTAGTGCGTCAACATAAACCACCTCCAGTCGACCCAACATACCCAAATTCACTGTCCACCTGGTTTTAGACGCCAACTTTTCCATATGTGATCTAGCGAGATGGCGAATATCCATACCCGCTAACATTGGATACCCCAACATTAAAACGCCTGGACCTAATCGATACTTTTGAAGCCGTTCAACTCTTAATAAGTACCCAAGTTTTTCAAGCGTATAAGTTAAACGTGAAATCGTAGCCTTAGGTAATGAGGTTCTGTCGCATAACTCCCGATTACCCAATAACTGGTCTGCCGGAGTGAATGCTCGCAAGACATCCAAACCCCTGCTTAGGTTTATGGCGAATTGACGGTCATTCGCTAAAGATAGTGCATTCGACATATTTTGATCCTCTTCTTTTCTGACGCAATATACAACCTATTCTACCGAGTGTTTCGCTGTGCGAAACATTGACCGTAATTGTAAAATTTTTGCTTCAATACAGTTTTGATGGATCAAATTCACATGACCAATCGTCCCCCTCTGCTTCAAGATGTGCGCATATTAGACTTATCAACCGTTATTGCCGCGCCCTTTGCAGCCACCCTATGTGCTGATTTAGGGGCCACGGTTACAAAAATTGAATTACCAGATGGATCAGACGCGCTAAGAGGATTAGCGCCTACTACGCCTGAGCATGCCCTCTACTGGAAAACTGTTAATCGCGGTAAGAAAGGGATCACATTAGATGTAAGAACAGCTCAAGGAAAAGAGTTATTTTTAAAAGCCATCCAAAAAACCGATGTATTAGTAGAAAACTTTAGAACTGGCACCCTAGATCGCTGGGGGTTTAGCCTGAATACTCTATTGACTGCAAATCCAAACTTGATCATTTTGAGATTGACTGGATTTGGCCAAACAGGTCCATACGCAGAGCGTCCTGGATTCGCCAGAATTTTTGAAGCAATGAGCGGCCTTACCAATCTTATTGGCACACCTGAAAGTGGGCCACAACACCCTAATCTTCCAATTGGAGATTTAATTGCTGGCCTGTTTGGCGCTTTTAGCATCTCTTCTGCGATAGCATCCCTCAGAAGAGACCCTTCTCAGGGTGGATTTGAAATTGACCTCTCTGCCACTGAGGCTCTCTTTAGATTGCTAGACCCATTAGCAGTTGAGCACTCTTTACTTGGAATCAATAGAACACATGTGGGTAACCGTGCCAGCTATACAACCCCATCAAATATGTATAAATCTATAGATGGGAAGTGGGTTACTGTAGTTGCGTCATCAGATGCGATTTTTAAACGTCTTTGTACAGCAATTAACAGACCTGAGTGGATCAGCAATCCCAATTACTCTTCCAATCCCAATAGGTGTCTCAACGCAAATGAGATTGATCAAGGTATCGCACAATGGTTTGCATCCAACACATTTACGGACATTTCAAAAATATTTGATGAATCTGGGATCCCGTATACAAAAGTTTATGACATATTGGATGTATTAAATGATCCGCAGGTAATCGCAAGAAAAGGAATCATTGATTTACTGGATGCTGATCTCGGCACGATTCCTGCGCCATGCAGAGTGCCAAGAATTCCAGGGATTGCAGATACAAGTATTAAGACAGGTCCAAATACTGGGGAGGATAATCTCTCGTTTTATAAGGATCTTGGTTTATCTGAAAATGAAATCTCTGAATTGCAAAAGAATAAAATCATTTAAGACTTTACTTTTTATTCAAGCCTGCTTTACGAGCTTCGATTTCTCTATTAATGGCAGCTACAGTAGTGGGATTTGGAGAAGTCCATTTACCACCCGAGTTATTCACCATATAAACCAGAGAGTCTGCAAAACCTTCAACTGATAAATTGGGACTGCCACCTTTTGCCGGCATCCCTCTGACACCAACATAACCATGAGCGGTAAGAACAACTTGCCCTTCTGCAATCAAAGGTGCCCACTTTGCCTTATCACCTACTTTAGGGGCGTTCAGAACGCCAGCGTTATGACAGCTTGCACAAACCTGCTTATAAGTCGCTTCACCAGACTGGGCATTTGCAATCATGGGTACAGCCATCACCATAGCAGCAAGAACCAAGGTTTTAGTGTTCAATGTCATTACTCTATTTCCTTAATGAGGGGTTAAGTTTGGTATTGATAAAAGTTTAACCGCTCTATCACTTACATGGGTAGCTTTGCATGAAAAAACGCATTAGTGATTTAGCGGCACGTTCTTGGTTAAATTGCGGATTAGCCTGATTCCATTTTAAGAATTCTTGCAAAATGACTTGGCGAGACCCGCTCTGCTGCGGAAAGCAGATCATCGGTTTGGCACTTGGTGAGCGATTAGCTAAATAAGCTTGGTAAACACCCTCACCAAATCCAAAGCAAAAATTTTGAGCATCTAGATCATTTTGGTTTTTGCAAAGCTCGACCAAGGCAGCGGTAGAAGCATCATTCGCAGGCATTGCATTTTGAGCAATTGCTGGCAGATTGATCGCACTTAGACATGCCGCCAAACAAAAGAGGCTGATTAATTTATTCATCACTCAATACTTTCATAGATTACCTTCTAAACCCACCCATATGACCGCCACCAAATCCGCCACCATATCGACTACCCCCAAAACGATCTTGATTGGAATCAAAACGTGCCTGCTCACGAAATGCATTTTCTTGGGCGGCTTCACGATAAGTATTTGGATTGGCTCTATCTTGCTGATAGGCATTACGACCTTCTTGATTCAAGCGGTCTGCTTGCGCCCGCTCTTGTGGCGTAGCATCTCTTTGGAATGTATTGTCTGCTCGTTGTGCAGCATTTCTCGCATCCTGTCGATCTTGAGGAGTAGCATTATTTCTCCAATCGCTCAGAAGTCTTTGTTGATTCTGAATATTGCTCGGGCCAATTAAACCTCGAGATGGATTATTCGCATTATTAACGTTAATCGTGCCATTTGACCAAGCAGGCGTTGCCCAAAAAGCATCTCCAACTGCAAAGCCTAAACCAAACGCCATTGGGCCCCATAGTGGGTTGTATGCTGGGTATGGTGGGTAATCAGGATAAGGCCATGCACCATAGACCGAAGTGGGATTATAGGTAGGTACATAAACCAGTTGAGAGTTGGGAGGCGCAATCAGAATATTAGAAGCCGCATCGGTAGTCACCGTCATTTGTGGTGATGTTTTTAAAGAGCCTGCTTGTACGGCACGTTTTCTAAGAGACTGCACTGCCTTCATCGTATCGGCAGGTTGCAACTTATAGGCATTTCCTAAATTTTGAGTCCACTGCAGTTTCGAACCCATCATATTAAATGCTTGTGGAAATGTGATGAGTGATTGGATGCTGTCATTCCAGGATTGCGCCTTAAGCGCGTTTTGCAAATCTACTCCCTGTAATCCTGCATTGGAATTTCTCCAGTTATATGCCTCTGCAATCTCTAGTGGATAAGTGGATGCAAGGAGCATCAGAGAAAGCAGCGAATCAGGATAGAGGGCAATTGGAGATACCAAGGACTCTAATTGGGCATTCGATAAGGTCTGCGGAGCCTCGTTATATGAAGGACTTTGCATATAAGACTGTGGGTAAGCATATTGAGAGTAAGGACTGTAATTATTAGCGCAGCCTACTACTCCAAGAAGTAGAAAGAGACTAAGCAAACTGAATAGGGATTGAACTACAAATTTCATAAATACTCCAATAACTTCTCTGTCCAATAATGTGAGTTTTAAGCTTAACTTAGCCTGGTCTAAATAAATAACCTGATTGGGCTTTATTGCGTCGTTTAATAAAAAGGATTCTGATGCATGTGATGAGCGCCCAAAATACCAACAGTGGATCTAGGACGTAATCCCAAAGATTCGCTGACTCATGCCAATGGCCAGCCCAGGCGATGATGGCAATTGCAAAAATCCACACTCCTTTAGTCCAGCCTAATAAGCCGCATACCAAAGCAAACAACACTACACCAATCAAGAATCCTAAAGATCCATAACCCCATATATAGGGATCAAACATTCCCAGACCCAAGGCCAATGGATAGAACATCAGAGCGATGCATATCAGCGCGACTCGAAAGCCTACTGGGACGGGGCGACTAGGGAGCATCACAGCGCTCCATAGCAAGAGCGTTAACACCACACTCAAATCACCTGTGACGCCACGAACATAAGCAACTAGAGGAAGCTCAAGAGAGAAACCAATTGGCCAGAAAAATATATTAGCCAAGATCAACACCACAATCCATCTCATTACCATTGGTAAAGATTTGCTCATAGCTAAATGGATGAACCAAACAATCACAACTCCACAGGTAATGGATAACTCAACTAGCGCTAGGGTCTGCATCCAATTCATCATGGTTTAACCCCTTTGGTATTAGCATCAGGTGTTTGTATAGGTGACGCTGAAAGTTGCTGGTATTCACGCTTTAACCATGCGGATGAATAGTGCACATGTCGAATCTTTTTGCGATCCCAGGTATAAACCAGATGCGCATCGCTACCATCACCACTAATCAAATAGGGATAGGAATACTCTTTACGCTGATCATTAGGAAGAGCTTCATCATCCTCAAGTATTTGCACAATCTGCCATTGATCGGATTGAGGCTGCTTCATTAACAGCACGAGACGGGCGCGCCCCACTTCAATATTATTAAGAGCTAATAAACGGATTCCACTCTTTAATGTCAAACCAGCAACAGCAGCATTAGGATTCGCAATTGCTAAATCCTGAGAGACTTGCCACGATTGCCCCGCATCATTAGTCAAACTAGCTGGTATCACTTTTGGAAGGCCTGAGCTTCTGGCTTGACGAAAATAAGCAGCGGCATCCTGCGGGCCATTTGTAAAGATCACCGGCTGAATTGCGCCACGGCCTGAACTCATCCGCCGCTTATCAATCACTTGGGCTCCATCTACTCTCAAAAACTCACCAAAGCGCCCAATCCATTCATGATAGGCAGGCAAGCCAAGTCTTCCATCGCTAAATTGCAGTGCTGGTGACTTCACTAATGTGCTGATATTCAGTAAAGGAGAGCTAATGAGGCGTTGTGGCTGACTCCATGTCAGACCTTCATCATCAGAAATCATGGAGGATATCGAACTGCCAGCCCACCCACCAATCGAAACGGTGACAAAGAATAATTGCAAACGACCATCAGCCATTCTGCTGGGCACTGGATTGCCTAGTTTGGCAATGTAGCGAGCTAAACCTTTTTCAGCGCCCACCCGATCTATTACAACTGTTGCTGCAGTCCATAAACCTGCCTTGGGATCAAACACTGCACTATTAATCACTACATCACGAGCGCCTTCACGACTTCCAGCAAACCAGAACGCCCGAATACCCCCATCCTTTAAGTCAATCAGTGATCCAGCGTGGACTGATGGAGCGCCAGTATCGGGCAACCAGGTCGCGTGAGGTTTTGCAATACTTGGCTCAATGATGGGTTTAGTCGATAGTTTATTGACTGGTTTACTTGCTGCTTGTTTTGGTGAAGATGTGGATAAAGACGGCTCTTCTTCAACCGCCTCCTCAACTACCGTAGCCAAGCTATCAGCAAAAGGCGCCCATGCAGGTCGAGTATCTAAATGCAAAACACCAAGCACTGCTGCGAGTAGTAAGAAACAGAGTGCTATTACACGACTCATCTACAAGCATCCTTTTTATCTAACAAATGAGCAGTATTAGCCACCGGCGTGGCAACGAGGTATTCATTCACAAATAAATATTTTCCAAGTTGTCCCTTTAGCATCTCTATAATTTCCTCATCAGAGTGACGTGCTCTCATTTCTATTCTATGGGCAATGATCTGACAAGCATCACATATAGCTGGTTTAACCCCTAATGGTGACTGCACTAATACCAATGGATAGCTAGCGGTTAATTGAGCTACCTCACCTGCCTCTCCCGCCATATAACCGTGCAGGCGAGCGCCGGGCAAGAGTAAGCGATATTCTTCATCTTTAGCGCGATAGTCGCAAGGAACCCAAAGATCCTTATCTTGTACTTGAGCAATTGCCTGCGGTGTAAAACGCCCCAACTGAGCCTCTAGGGGAGATAAGCTACTGGTCAATGCACAGTAAGTTAAAAAACATCCTGCCAGAGCGATTGTCTTAGAACGATCTTTGATGAATAAGCCTAAGATGACCAAGTCTAAACTCACGACCATGAATATCCAGTGCCAATATGAATAGGTCCACTCACTTGTGTCGCCTGTGAATGCAGATAACTGTAGCTGGCTGCCCGCCCAAATGAATACTGAGAAAAGAATGGTTTGCAATAGCAAGGCAATTCGAAAACCCCATAGGGGCAAGCGATCCCAATGCAATGCTAGTAATGCGGCCAAAGCTGGCATGACTGGTAATAGATAACGGCCTGATCGTTGACTTGGCAAACTAAAAACCACAAAAAATGCCAACACCAATAAGAGCAATAAGCTCTCTTCAAGGGAGAGGAAACGGCGATTACGCCAGCATTGAATGAGAGTTGACAATAAAACAAAGGTGAACAGGCCAGCATTTGCTAAGGTAGTCAGAATCAACATCCAAATACTGTCACCACCGCTCACTAAGTCTAAGAGGTAATTGCTACTCCGAGCATCAAACTTACCTACGTTCTCGCCCAGCACAAATTCTTTCCACACTGCTTCTGGGTATGGATCTATTGCAAACCAGAGCGCAAAGATTCCCAATGCAATAGCTGCAATGAAAAAAAGCTTATACACATCTCTAATCAGTGTTGTTGATACGCTCCACTCTCGCCAGCGCCAGTAATACAAACCGAGAGCGAACGACGCAGGAACAATATAGGCAAACGACTTAGCAAGCAATGCGAAGCCTAAGCATAGGCCCGCAAAGACTGGGAAAATCAATTGCGAATTAAAAGCAGTCTTCCCCCAATATAAGAGCGCCATAAATGGCAAGCTCATCCAAAATACTTCGGGTGGGTCTGTTAAAAATGGCCGTCCATAACGATAGGTAGCAAAAAAAGAAAGCCAGACCAAACTGGCTAATAAGCCGGTCTTTACACTGCCACTAAAACGACGCACTGCAAGAAATAAACATAAAGCGGTAAGAGCTGTATAAAACAGACTGGGCCAACGGAGATTAAAAAGCGTCCATTGATTTGCCCAATTGGTGCTCGCGATCCCCTGCCAAAAAATCAATGGCGGCTTGGTATTCTTCAATCCTGCCATTTCTGACTGCAAAGGGAGCCATTCCCCAGCATTGGCCGTCATCCGAACAATATGCATATAAGGATATTCATCGCCATTCTTAGGGGCAAAGCGACTATCTAAGCCATAAAGATAGGTGAAAACACCTAAAAGGAGTATTAAGAGAGCCGAACGGTATGAAAATGAACCTCGCATAGCTCTAGTTTATAGGGCTTAGGAGGAGGCTGTGAAAAACCCATTCATATGCTTTTTCAACTGAGCTTATGAGAAATGAATCTGTGGCAATGATCCATTCTCTTAAGTTCTTGTTTAAGATATGACTGAGTGAAATTCACTGGCATTCAACTTGAATATACGAAATGGAGATTGTTCCTATGCGGGCAAAATACCTCAAAGCATCAATACTAGCTTCGGCCATCCTTGGTCTTGTCCACTGGAGTAGTGCTGCTTTAGCGCAAAACGCTGCTGCTAGCGATCTTTACAAACGAGGTTTGGCAGCCACTTGTGCTAACTGTCATGGTACAGATGGTAAGGGAGTAGTTGATGGCGGGATGCCCCTCATCAATAACCTTACCAGTGGGCAAATTCTGGAGAAGTTAAAGGGATATAAATCTGGAGCTTTAGAGGGCACGATCATGCCGCAACTCGCTAAAGGCTATACGGATGAACAACTCGAAACCATCGCCAATCAACTTGGCAAAAGATAAATAGGAACCCATCATGGATCGTCGACATTTTATTGGTCAAAGTGCTGCAGCACTCGGCTTAGTTACTGGTTTCTCAACCCAAGCTCGTGCCAATTTGCAAAAAGCAGAAATCTTGGTAATTGGTGGAGGTTATGGTGGCGCTACAGCCGCAAAATACTTGCGCTTGTTCTCTAACAATACTGCCAGCGTGACTCTGATTGAACCTAATCCCTCTTTTATCTCCTGCCCAATGTCTAACCTAGTCATTGGCGGCTCACGCAACTTATCTGAATTGACTACCTCCTATAGTAATCTGAGCAAGCGTCATGGCATCAAAATGATCCAAGATAGCGTTGCCAGCATCGATACGGATAAGAAGACAGTAAAACTCGCTTCAGGAAAAACCTTGCGCTACGATAAAGTGGTCGTTTCTCCAGGCGTCACCCTCATGACGAATACTGTTGAGGGCCTGGCAGAGGCGAACAAGGCTGGCGTGACACTGCAAGCATGGAAGGCTGGCGCTGAAACGGTAGCACTGCATAAGCAATTAGCTAGCATTCGGGATGGTGGAACCTATATTCTCAGTGTTCCTGAAGCACCCTATCGCTGCCCTCCTGGTCCCTATGAGCGCGCTTGCCAAGTGGCCAGTTATTTTAAGCAAAATAAACCCAAATCAAAAGTAATCGTTTTGGATGCAAATCAAGATGTGACATCTAAAGGCGCACTGTTTAAAAAGGTATGGGCTGAACAGTACCCTGGAATGATTGAGTACTTACCAAAACATAATGTCATTGCAGTCGATGCCAAAACAAAAACGGTGAAATTAGAAGTTCAAGATGATTTCAAAGGCGATGTATTAAACATCTTGCCAGCGATGAGTGCCGGAGAAATTGCTGTCAAAACGGGTTTAGCTAATTCCAATGGACGCTGGGTGAATGTCAACTTCCTCAACTTTGAGTCCACAGCACAAAAGGATATTCACGTCCTGGGTGATTCCATTCAAATTGCACCTGCAATGCCCAAGTCAGGCCATATGGCAAATTCACATGCCAAGGTAGCAGCAGCAGCAATTGTGGCTGAGCTGAGTGGCTGGGAAGTCAATCCTGCTCCTGTACTGACAAATACCTGCTATAGCTTTGTCAATAGCAAAGAAGTGGTTCACGTAGCAAGCGTTCATCAATACAACGCTGCCGAGAAAACCTTTAAGACTGTTCCAGGATCTGGTGGATTATCTCCAGCACCTTCAGTACTCGAAGGCATTTATGCTTGGGGCTGGGCGCGTAATATTTGGGCTGATAGCTTGGCTTAATCTAAACAAAGCTCTCCAATTAAAAAGAGGCTTTCAAGCCTCTTTTTAATTGCAACATGTTATGAGCGAAATATACTGAGACAACAATGCAATTACTTAGACAATCTTCAGCAAGAGGCTATGCCGACCATGGTTGGCTCAAAAGCTATCACTCCTTTTCCTTTGCTGGATATCATGATCCTCGCTTTATGGGATGGGGAAATCTCAGAGTCATCAATGAAGATCAAGTTGCTGCTGGACAGGGATTTGGAAAACACGGTCACCGCAATATGGAAATCATCAGCTATGTGTTGTCTGGTGAGCTAGCCCATGAAGATAGTATGGGCAACATTAAAGGCATTCCACCGGGTGATGTGCAACGCATGAGTGCCGGCACTGGAGTAACACATAGTGAGTTCAACCATGCCAAAGATCAAACAACCCATTTCTTGCAAATTTGGATTGAACCCAACACTTTAGAAGTTCAACCTAGTTATGAACAAAAAACAATTCCCCCAGCTGATAAGCAGGGTAAATTGTGTTTAATAGCCTCTCCAAATGGACAAGCTCACTCAGTCAAAATTCATGCAGATGCCAACTTGTACGTGGGCCTCTTTGAGGGAACACAAACTGCAGAACTTGCCCTAGATCCAAAACGCAAAGCCTATGTGCATTTGATTCGTGGCTCGCTCAAAATCAATGGGCAAATACTTTCAGGAGGAGATGCCCTCCTCATTGAGGATGAAAGCAATATATCAATCAGCGAAGGAAAAAACGCTGAGGTACTAGTGTTTGACCTCAGCGCATAGAAAAACTCTCACTAGCTCAATCTAACTTGATCTTTGCTTTTTCTATCACCACTTTCCAGCGTGCGATATCAGAGTTATACAAGTCGGTAAATTGCTGGGTATTCATAGGGGCAACCTGAACTCCTGCCTTCACAAAGCGTTCTTTCATCTCAGGAGTATCAAGAATTTTAAGAATCGTATTATTCAGCGTCTGGATAATAGCAGCTGGCGTACCTGCAGGCACAAAAACACCTTGCCAGAGCGCCATTTCATAACCTTTTACACTGGCCTCTTGCATGGTTGGTAACTCAGGTGCACCGCTAAAACGATTTTTACTGGTCACTGCTAAGGCGCGGACCTTATCGCCCTTATATAAAGGAAGTCCTACTGGCATCCCAGCAAAGTAAAAGTCAATTTGTCCGCCAGCTAAATCAGTTGCAGCTGGTGAGCCACCTTTGTAAGGAATGTGAATAGCTTGCAAACCTGTCGTCGCCAAAAATAATTCGCCAGCCATATGATCTGAGTTACCAATCCCAGATGAACCAAAGCTTAATTTTCCAGGATCTGCTTTGAGCAACGCGATCAGATCTGCAACATTTTTTGCTTTAGAGTTGTTATTCACAATCAGAATATGGGGGGTTGCAGCAACTCCAACTACTGGCAGTAAGTCTTTTTGCCCGTTGAAGGGTAATTTTGGATTGGCCGCTACATTAATTGCCAGGCCATTTTGTGCAAACAAAATGGTGTACCCATCAGGAGCACTTTTTGCAACTGCATCAGCAGCCAAACTACCAGCTGCACCACCACGATTTTCGACAATCACTGGTTGCTTTAAAGCAATACTGAGATCATTGGCAATCATTCTGCCCACAATATCCGTTGAGCTACCTGGGGCATAACCAACCATCATCTTGATGGCCTTATCTGGATAAGCTACTGCAGAGCCTATCAGCACTGGTAACACCACAACACTAAATGCCATGTTCTTTATTATTTTCTTAAACATATCGTCTCCTCCATAAAATTTAAATACTTAATAATGCTACTCCACACTCCTTGGCACAGATATTTAAGGCATCTAACAACTCTGGAGTAAGCGGAATACCTTGATGCATTCTTTCAGCCATCACTCTTGCGGCACCTTCTCCTGGTACTCGAACTTCTTTTACACCTGGCAAAGTAGAGGAGCTCTTCAAATCATCTACTAGGGCTATCACTCTAGCAATAAACTCCTGTTTATCACCAAATGCACTGGGATCTACTGCAATGATGGTTTGCCCAGTATTCGTCATCAGATCATGGTGAGCATTAAAGTCAATAGTACCCTTACCGACTGCAGCATTATTAAGCGCCCCAGCTAGTAAGCCAATCATGACTGCTAAACCATACCCTTTATAGCCACCAATCGGCAATAGTGAGCCCTCGGCAGATCTCTTTGGATCAGTAATAGGCTGACCTTGACGATCAATCATCCAATCATTTGGCATCGATTCGCCTTTTTGAGCGGCTAACTTCACCTTTCCGTAAGCCGCAACAGTAGTTGCAATATCAAGCAATACCATAGGGGTGTCACCAGCTGGCACTGCAATTGCAATCGGATTGGTGGATAAAAGTAAGTCGATTCCACCCCAAGGAGCCATGTGATTGGCATTTCCTACAGCCATATAAATCCCAATGTAACCCTGCTCGGCTAATTTACGGACATAAACAGATGCCGCTCCAGAGTGATTTCCATAGTGACTACCTACCCAACACACACTATGCTCTTTGACTTTTTCAATCGCGACTTCGACAGCCCTATTCATGACTAGGTGGCCCAAGCCATTGTCACCATTAATCAGTGCAGTAGCCCCCTGCTCACGTTCAACACGAATATTGGGATTGAGATTCACTCCACCCGCACGAATTCTTTTGAGGTAAGCAGGTAAACGAAAAATTCCATGCCCGTCAGCGCCTACCAAATCAGACTTGATCATCAGCTGCGCAACTATTTTGGCATCAGCAGCTGGAACCTTCACTGCGCAAAGGATCGCTGCAATAAAGTTTTCAGCATCACCGATCGATAGGTATTTCAGATTGCCCATCAGAACTTAAACCTCCGTGCTTGCCCTAAATTCCATACTGTAAACATACTTACCTTCTGGGTGATATGTCATGGTCACTTCAAAAAGTTTATCTTGATCATCAAAATACCGCCTAATAATCACCAAACAAGGATCGCCAGACTTCAGCTTTAAATGCTCTGCGATTGCAGGAGTCGCCCCAAGAACATAAACATCTAACTCTGCACGCTCAATTCTTGCGCCATACTTTTTTTCAATTTGCTCGAATACCATCACTTGCGGATGTTCAGGATCGGTAGTCAGTGCGGCAAATTGCGGCAAGATATAAATATCTGACCAGGCAATGATTTCTTCTGTCTCGAGACGCTTACGAATGCCCCCAATGTGATACCAAGAGGAGCCGACAGGACCACTAATTGCATCGCTTTGCGCCTGATCTAGTTCAATGTACTCCTCTACTAAGTTCACTCGATAGGTATCTCTTGGATAACTCAATATATCCACTGGGGAGTTAAAGCTTTGTGTAAAGCGCCTTAACTTTTTCCTGGAAATAATTTGAGTAGGTGCGCCTTGGCGCCGGAATATCAAGCCATTCGCCTCCAAGATTTGCAAAGCATGTCTTAAAGTATGGCGGCTAGCTTGAAAATTTTTGCAAAGGTCTGCCTCTGTTGGCAAGGCAGACCCCACAGGCCAATCACCGTTATAAATCCGCTGCTCTAAGGTATTAGCTAAAGATTTATATAAGGGCAAACGCTCAGTCAATTTAAGATAATCCAAACATCTTCTTGCCAGCGACTGGAAGGCGTGCTTTTAAGATATCTCCCGATAAGGATTCTGTAATGTAAAGGTCCTTGCCATCCGGCCCGCCAAAGCACATATTGGCTAAATGGTGATGGTGTGGATTATCTGAATAGATCAGATGAGTAGGCAACATATTATTATCAAATCTCCAGATACCAATACCCAAATGGCAAACCAACAAACCATTTTCCGAATCCATCTCAATACCATCGGGCCCTGCTACACCGCCTGTTAACTGAATAGCAACACCAGTTTTAGAAACCGAACCATCAGCCATCAATGGCAATCTCCAGATTTGTTGCGAGCGAGTTGCTGCCACAAATACATGCTTCTCTTGAGTATTTAAAGTAATTCCATTTGGACTAGGTACGTTTAAACACAAACGATCCAGTTGACCATTGGCGCGCAATCGAAACACACGGCCTGTCGGATCAGCAATACCAGTCTGTCCTTGGTCAGTGAAATATAAATCGCCATTAGCAGCAAAATGTAAATCATTGAGGCCTTTAAAGTTCTCGCTATACATCGACCCTAAAACAGTTTCTATTTTTCCTGTCTTGGGATCTAAGGTAATCAAACCCATTTTGTAATCACAAATAAATGCGCGGCCATCTTTGTGAAACTTCAAGCCATTAGGCCAGCCATCATATTGTGTGATGAGCTCCCAATCACCTTTTGGTGTAATTCTAAAAATTCGGCCAAAAGGAATATCGACAAACCATAAATTGCCTTCGCGGTCGAATGAAGGGCCTTCCAAAAAGCACTCGACTTCAGCACCCTGGCGATTTGGATCAGACCAGCCGGTGCGTGATTTTTTTCTAAATTTATCCGGCATCGACATAAAAACTTCGGCTTTAATTTTCTCAACTGGCTGGAAGGGGTTATGCATGGTCATAAATCAGGGCTCCTATCAAAGTTATCCGTACAAGTTATATTTATTGTTTAACTATTAAAACATAATTAATGATAATCTTAAGTAAATATTGATTCTATATCAATATAAAATGCTTTCACTTATCCATATAGGTTTAAATAATGATGAACTATATCGCCGTTATTGGCACCGGAATCATGGCTGCGGGTATTGCCGCAGGATTTATTGCGCAAAGCATCCCAGTCGTCATTTTGGGCAGAACCAAAGAAAAGGCTGATGCGTGCTTAGACAAGGCAATCGCTCTAGCTTGCAAGATTGGCTTGGTCGGTGAGAATGCTCAAAAAGAGATAACAACAATCAAGCTTGAACAGTCCATCAGCCTATTGGAAGAATGGTCTAACTGGGATCAGTGCATTTGGGTCATCGAGACTGTGGCAGAAAATCTAGAGCTCAAGCAACAAGTGTTTGCATACTTAGATCAGGTGCTTCCTGCTCATATTCCGATTGGCAGTAATAGTTCTGGCTTTCCGATCAGCAAAATTGCAGAAGGCCTTAATACAGCTGAGCGTATGATGGGCGCGCATTACTTTATGCCTGCTGAAGTTGTGCCCTTGGTTGAAATTGTGATGGGTCAAAAAACAGCATTGCCATTTGCTCAACAAGCTTGCGAACTTTACAAAAGCATTAGCAAAAAACCGGTTTTGGTTAAAAAAGATATTCCTGGGTTTTTAGCTAACCGCATTCAACATGCCCTGATGAGGGAAGCTCTGTCTTTGGTGCAAGAAGGTATCGCCACTCCGGATGATATTGATGATGCAGTGCGATACAGCTTTGGATTTCGCTATGCTGCGGTTGGGCCAATGACCCAAAAAGAAATTTCTGGATGGGATGGAATGGCCAATGCCGCAAGAGAAATTTACCCCTCTCTTTCTAACACCGCATTCTTGCCTCCTAAGGTAGAGCAATTAATGAAAGAAGGGAAAACAGGAATGAAAGCTGGTGAAGGCTTTAGAAAATGGACACCTGAAGAAATCGCTAAGGTATCTGACTCTTACTCCAGAAGATTAAAAGCAGCGTTTGATGTCCTTAACATTGAATAAGGGCATAAGCTTTTGCAATGGCATCTTTCACTCTACTCTCTTCGGGCTTGATGCCAATGCCGCTAGCAGACAGTTGGGCCACGTCTAAGTGCCCCTCTTTGGCTGTTAGCGCTTGAGTGCAAATATCAAACTGCAGATACTGATTTGACATGCTAAAACCCCAAGGGATCTCGCCAAGAGCAAAACCAATGGCAGCTGTTGCAGCCCCCGAGAGAGATGTCTCTGCAATTTTGCATGCCAAGTTAATGCCTAGATGGTTGGCCTTTAAAACTGTTGCAGCCTTAACTGCTTCGAGCACGCCTCCTGTTTTAATGAGTTTCAAGCTTGCCCCATCAAAAGCCCTCGCTTGTATAAATTCTTCGATCTCTACTAAGCCATGGATCGATTCATCTAGGCCAATAGGAATCAGTGATTTTTGCTTCAGCGCTATAAAATCACTCAAAGGTAAATCTGCTGACACCAGTTGCTCAGCAAAACTTAATTTACTCGCTTGCTTTGACCCACAAAAACGCATCGCATCAGCCAAGCTCAAGGCGCCATTCGCATCAACTGAAATCACATCTCCATCTAGCAAATCAGAAAG
>CAJARE010000234.1 GCA_903944255.1 uncultured beta proteobacterium | reverse complement strand
CCGCGCAAGAATATCTGTCGATCCTCCTGGGGGAAATGGAACCACAATACGCAATGGCTTAGAGGGAAAGCTAGTCTGTGCCAAAAGCGGAAAATGAAAACCAAATATCAGCAATAAACCAATTGCATACCGGGATACCCTAAAAATGGCTGGATTAAAGGCAAAAATTGTCATCGGTATAGCCCCCAAAGGGTTGGTTGATTAATCTGGCAAAGTATTCATTAGTCATATTTATAGCAAATCATCATTCATTATGCAAAATTGCTCGTCTAAGCCTAATTTCTACCTTAAGGAACTCTAACAAACAAAACCTTCCCCACTCTGATTTGCCCGCAAGCGCCTTAAGCTAGCTTTTTGCGGATAGGGTTATGCTTTGCTTTAATAAGCATCGTATATAGTTATTGAATATATCTTGAAATGTAAGGATCAATATGAAACGCAGAGATTTTCTAAAGATAGTGCCAATCATTAGTGCATTCCCGATTCAATCAATCGCTCAGGCTAACTTTCCAGACAAGCCCATTAAAACTATCTCACCCTATGCAGCGGGAGGCGGTCCTGATGTCCAATTACGCCAAGTTTCCCCTTACCTAGGTGAAGCATTAAAACAAACCATCATTGTTGAAAATAAAGTTGGAGCTGGTGGGGTACTTGCAACTCAATTTGTGGCGCAATCTGCTCCAGATGGATACACACTATTACTTGGGTCCAATATTCAATTAGTACAAAAGATTATGAAGCCTGAGCTATCTATCAACCCTTTGATAGATTTTGTTCCAATCAGCAACATGTATTCCTCGCCAACAGTGATGGTTGTGGCCGCCGACTCTCCATACAAAAAAGTAGAAGACGTTATTAATGCCGCAAAAGCCAGCTCCGGAACAATGAATTACAGTTCAGGCGGTATTGGCACTTCAGCTCATATTGCTGGAGCCACCTTTGTCGCGCTCAATAATTTAAAAGTCTCACATATCCCTTTAAAAGGATCTGTAGAAATTGCCGCATCATTATTGCGTGGCGATACCCAGTTCGCATTTCCGATAGCGGGTACTGGAGTACCACTTGTAAAAGGTGGGAAGTTACGTGCTCTAGCCGTCACTAGCAGAAATAGACTATCTCAACTACCAGATGTACCCACATTAAATGAAATCATGAAAAATGATCTTACTATTCAAGAATCATGGTTTGGCATGTGGGCACCAATCAAAACGCCTCAAGATAGAATCAACATTCTCTTTCAAGCCATCAGTAAAGCACTAGCAACACCCGCATTAAAAACTGCATATGAAGATGCTGGAAATATTATTACGCCTAGCCAGAGCCCACAGGCCTTTGCCGCCTATATGAATAGTGAAAATAAAAAATGGGCTGAAATTATTCGTTTAACAGGGATTAGCGCAGACTAAAACATGACGGCATCATTAAAGGATATTCGGGTCATTGACATGTCCCATGTTATAGCTGGCCCCCTTACCTCCTATTATCTAGCTCAGTTAGGCGCGGAAGTAATCAAAATAGAAAAGCCAGGGTCTGGTGATGTGATGAGGGCTAATAAAGAGGCTTCACCAACTGATATTCCAACTGCATTTTCTGGCTTGAATGCTGGGAAAAAATCCTTAGCAATAGATATTCGAACTCCCGAGGGATCTGAGGCGATTCGAACTCTTGCAAAGAATGCTGACGTCTTTATTGAAAATTTCCGTCCTGGTGTCGTCAAAAAATATGGCCTTGACTATGAGTCAATCAAAAAAATGAATCCTCAAATAGTCTATTGCTCAATTTCAGGCTATGGTCAAAAGGGGCAGTGGTCAAATAGAGGGGGTTATGACCAAGTGATCCAAGCCCTGACTGGAATGATGATGATGTCAGGACCTGAAGATGAGAAAAATCCTACGAAAGTTGGCTTTCCTGTAATTGATGTAGCAGTAGGAATGCTTGGTGCACTATCCATCATCTCAGCCATATACAGAAAAGAAAAATATGGGCTAGGACAATATATTGAAACCTCGCTTGTTCAGGCAGCGTTAATGTTGATGTATCCCTTTGCTACTGATTACTTAACAGATCAGAAAGTACCAAAACGTCTTGGCAATAAAGGCTATAGCGGAAGCCCAGCTTCAGATACATTTGAGTGTAGAGATGGCTGGCTATCCACAGCCGCTAATACTCCAACGCAATTTAAAAAAATGATGCATCAGTTAAATCTTGATGCCATTTGCAATGATCCTACGCTGTTAGATCTTGACTCCTTTAATGCTCCGAATGATGGGTTTGTGGTAGCAAGACAAGCTGATCTTGTTAAACAAAAAATTCAGAATGTTTTAAAAGAAAAGTCTGCTATTGAGCTTGAAATTCAACT
>CAJARE010000233.1 GCA_903944255.1 uncultured beta proteobacterium | reverse complement strand
CAGATGATCGGGCATTGGGTATTGGGCTCAAGAGCGTGGTGTTTGAGTAGGCTTAATTAGTCGCTATTCAATATAAAATAGGGGCAATAGAGCTCACCCCTCGCTTTACTCCATAAGGCCAAATTTAATGACAATAACGGATAACACCGTCAAAGCACCTCTGAATTGGTCATTGATTACCTTAATCGCTTTTTGTCTTGTCGTATATATTCCCCTGATCATGCACGGCGGCATTATTGTCGATGACTGGGGTGATATTGCTCATAACTTAGATTGCAATGGATTCTTTCATTGCTACCAAACCTGGTTCCCGCTATTTTCCAATAGGCCTTTGGCCCCGCTGCCAATTACTGCCAGCACTTTTTTATTTGGTACTTTTTTTAAGGGCTATTTAATACTAAATACGGCAGTCTACTTGGCATCTATATTGATTACTCGTAAAGTCATTGCAAAACTAATTGGCGAATCGCCCTCAATCATCTTCGCACTATTTGCAGCTGTTCCATTTATTGCACTCCCAGTCATTGCATCCCCAATCAATCAATTAACTGCAACAGTCTCATTCTTATTGTGGGCGCTCTCGACTGCTGCATTGCTCAATTTTATTCATCATCAAAAAATCAGCTCTTACGTATTGGCATATCTTTATTTGCTCTTAGCTTTTTTGACCTACGAAGTCATTCTGCCTTTATTGGTTCTCACAATTTTTCTACCATTTATTGTGGATGCTAATTCTTTACGCAAAAACTGGGTTCACTACTTCTTGCGTTTCATCATGCCGGTGGCAGTGGTTTTAGCTATTGTGATTTTGTGGCAAAAGGGAATTGCTCCCCAGTTTATGGATGTCGATTCCAGATTAAAACTAAATCCTCAGCAAATGCTGGCTAAGCTGCATACCTGGGGTCATCTGTTTTATGCCCAAATACCCAGCCTCTTTCTCAAGTCAATCACCTACATCACGATTGGTCAACTACTCACTAGCGCTCTATTTGTCTTAGCGATCTGGTTTGGCTACCCCTCAAGCACTAAAGAAACAAATTCCTTTGCAGTAAAACATCGCTTCTTTTTAGTGAGCCTTCTATGCTTTATATCATCATCGAGCATTTTTATACTTTCGGATGAATCTGCGACCTCTTGGGGCTACCAAGCACGCGGCGTCTCCTCTACATGGTTTGCTTTAAGTATCCTGATTGCTAGCGTTGCCAGCTATATTGCATCAAGAAAAAATGTTATTCTCTTATTCATTAGTCTTTTTGGTATTGCCAGCACACTGTCATTTTTGATTCAGCGGGATAACTACATCAAGTCCTGGCAATTACAAATGATCATTGTGGAGGATGCCTTAAAGCAGATCAAGCAAAATCAGGTGCCACCAAATGCCATCGTGATTGGTGATGTGCCCAAATTTATCAACCCCAACTACAACGATGAAATCGTATTTAGCCAGCCTTGGGATTTTGGTGCTGCCCTAGCCATCTTTACACAAGGTCATGTGAAAGATGGGGCAGTCATTGACTCTAAGCGAAATGACTTTAGCAAACTCGTTATTTCTGATCAAACGATTACCCTCAATGGCTGGTGGAAGGCCAATACCACCAATCTTTGGCTGTATGAATTTAGCCCTATTGAACAAAAGGGCCAGCTATCTAATGTCCAGAACATAGATGCCCTCAAAGAGAAGCTAAGGAAGCTTGGATATTCTGAAAGCAATATCAAAAATTAATCTGCATACATGCTTATAAATCAATCCTTCAATCAAAAACAAAGTATCCAATTAAAAGGTGGGCCTTTGAGTTTGGCGCTCAAAATACTGTTGGTTATAACCGTCTTTTGCATCTTCCTCCCCTTGCTACCAGTGTTGCCATCGGCAGCACCACTCGATCCTTCATGGACGATTGGCATTAATCAAGCAGTTGCGCAGGGTCTGCGATTTGGCAAAGATGTCATTTTTACTTTTGGGCCATATGCTGCTATTTACAACAAAGCATTTCATCCTGCCACCGAGCACCTAGAGCTCATTGGCTCTTTATATTTAGCCACGCTGTATGCCATCGCTTTACTGGGAGTATTCAAGCGCGTAAACATCGTCATCCTTGTAGCAATGTGGCTCCTCTTAGCAGGCTTTACGACTACCTATGATTGCCTGTTCTTTTCTTATGGTCTATTAGTAGCGATTTATTGCTGGAAGACGAATCAAGAGGCTACATCAGGAACTTCTAGCAATTCGTTCTTACAGATAGCCGTTATTAGCCTTCTATTTACGGGCTTTGGTCTTTATCCGCTCATCAAAGGAACGCTTTTTGCCTTCTATGGCGCTATTGCTTTTTTGACCATGCTCTTTTATGCATGGCATCGTCAATGGCTATACCTGGCAATCATTCCACTTTCGATGATCTTATCGATGGCAATCTTTTGGGTCTACTCAGGCCAAAACCTTCAAGACCTCCCTGGCTATTACTTATCCATTAGCTCGATCATCTCTGGCTATACCGATGCGATGTCAATTGATGGCAATCACTGGGAAATTATTGGGTATGCCATTACCGCATTTCTGCTTACTCTATACATTCTGAAGACTGGCGGCTGGACCGCAAATACTCTTTATCTCTTTTCCATTTTTTCCCTATTCTTATTTATCAATTTCAAAGCTGGATTTGTAAGGCACGATCAACACTCGTTGATGTGCGGGATAGCAATTGTCTTTGCTACCCTCCTAGCGGCATTCTTAAAGCCATCAAAACTAATCTGGCTATTACTCATATTGGCGATAAGCGTCTTAATATTGACAGAAGGTGCCCATAAAAAGCAGTTTTTATCCTCAGCCGCAAATCAGATAATTTCTACATACACATCCAGCTGGAATGGGGCGCTGCTTCGACTCCAAAATCATGACAAACTTGTTTCCGAGTACCAAGAAAAACTCCAGGCACTACATGCTATCGAACCACTTCCGACTTTGAATGGAAAATCGGATATTTATCCGTTCGATCAAATCTACTTATTGGCCTCAAAGAATATATGGGCACCAAGGCCTGTTTTACAGAGCTACTCGGCCTATAACCAAACCTTGGCCGAAATTGACTCTACATTTCTAAATAGTCAGAAATCGGCTGACAATATCTTCTTTAGAGTAGCTACCATTGATGGCAGATATCCCTCAAGTGATGATGGCAATAGCTGGCCCGTTCTCCTCAATCAATATCACCCAAGTAGTACTGCAGGAAGTTATCTTATTTTGCAAAAAAATCAAGGGGAAGTATTGGCGCCGAACTTATCAACCCTAAACTCAGCAACTCATGCCCTCAATGCCTGGGTTAATCTACCTAACACTGAGCAAAAGCTATTTGCATCTATTGATATTCAACATAGCTTGCTGGGAAAACTGAAGAATATAGTCTTTAAATCAAGTCACTTAGGTATAGCGGTACGCTTAGCCGATGGATCTACCAAATACTTTAGATTGGTAGCCGGCAATGTCAGTGCAAACTTTTTACTATCCCCGCTCATTGAAAGTACAGAGCAATTTGGTTTACTTTATAAAGATCCCGTCTTGCTCCGCAAGAATCGGGTAGAGGCTATTTCTATTTGGGTCGAAGGTAGTAGTAGAGATTGGCAAAAGACTTACCAGCTCAATCTCAAAGCGCTTAACTAACAATTCATTAACTAAGCGAACATACGTTAAATGAGACCTTAGAAGTAACCTTTGATTTTTCCAAGCAATTCTTGGAATTTTCCAGAAAGTGATTTTGACTTATCAGCAGAGTCCCCTGCTTTAGCAGATGGATTCGCTGATTTTGCCTTATCAGATTCTTGTTTTTCTTTATTCTTTCTAGCTTCGACTTCCAGAAGGGGTGCCTTGTCCTCTAGCGGAATTACCCAGCCAGCGTTATAAGATACGACGCCATCCATTTTGCTTACAGTTGATTGAGCAGCGCTACTGGCGGCGGCATTAGAGCTATTGGATTGGCCAAAGGCCAAGGGACTCATGAATGCAGCCAATACAGAACTAGCGCCTAACTTTAAGAGATGTCTTCTGTTCATGATTAAATCCTCAGGCGCTCTTCTTCAATTCTTGCTTTAGATGATCACCCAAACGCATACCTAAGGCTGCAATACCCCAAGTTGGATTAGCATAACCTACCGTTGGGAAAAGACTGCTGCCATTGATATATAAATTCTGATAAGACCATACCCTACAATTCGCATCACAAACACTATCTTTAGGTGTGGCGCCAAAACGGGTAATGCCGCTCGGATGTGCCCAGCCCCAAGTGTTCAAGAATATCGAGTCATTATCAACAGTCGTAACACCTAATTTATTTTTTAGCAGATGGTCAGCTAGCATTCGTGCAGTAGTATCAATTGACATCATGTCTCTAGCGCCAAACACACAATAGATCTTCATCTTGTGCAGGCCGGCTCCGTTTTTTTCAGCGACGATCTCAATGCGGTTATCTGGGTTAGGGAGCTGCTCTGTACGTGCATATAAGGTATGGAGCTCTAGCTTTTTGCCCCACTTCTTTTGATAAAACTCTTGCACTGCTTGCTCATTAGGGCTGAGTTCCCTGATTGCCGCTGGCGTTAAAGAGATCGAAGCATTGAGTAAGTTGAGTTTGGTTTTATAGTCAGCCCCCACAATGTAAGCAGGCAACCACTTACGATACTTAACTTGCGCCCAAGTAGGCTTACTGACCACTGATGGGTCAAAAAAACCTTCACCAGTAGGGACATGGGGATGCGCCATCAAAGTCTTACCCACCAAACCAGACTCATTACCCACTGGGACTTGTCGGTTATCAGCAGGTTGCAGCAATACCTGAGCATTTCCAAGGCCGCCCGCACCTAAAACAATACGGGTATTTTTCTTAACACCTGAAAACTGAACTTTTCCGTCTATTGAATACCAAATACCATTGATAAAGGACCCACTGTCATCAGCAGTAAATTTAATGACATTATGTTTAACGCGCAATTCAATGTTTTTAGAATTGGTCAATAGCTTTGGATCCGAATAAGACAAGGGTGGATCCATGATGATGTAAGGACGATCGACAAAAAGCTTGGCTGTATCGTATTTAACTAAATTAGCAACCGAAGGGTCTTCACCCATGAGTGGGGCTGAGAGTCGATACCACTTTTCCATCTCATCAATAGTGATGGGCCACTTGGGTCTGCCATCAATACCAACCATATCCCACTTTTCTAGCGGGGCAGAAAAACCATTCCAAATGCGTGATGCTCCACCATATACCCGAGACCAATGCCCTCCCCAGTGGTGGTTAACGTAATGCCCTCGCTCGTCACTAAAGGTTAGACTATCGGCAAAATCGGTACGTTGAAGATCACCACCTTCTAATACCAATATCTTGGCGTTGGTATTACGTAATTGATGAATAACGGACTGAGACGCAATACTGGTCCCAATCACGATGACATCGGCATCAAAATATTTGCTTTGGTCCATGTGCTTATTATCTACGCGGCTTACCTGAAAATAGAAATGACTTAATGCCATGAATTATAAGGGTTTTAGCAAACAAAACCTGTGTCAACATACTGAATTTGGTGGCTAGAATCTCCCTCAAAAGGCTATACTCAATACCATTAATCCCTATAGCACTGAGCCCTAAGGCGCCTGAACTCTAAATACCGTGATCGTAGAATCTAAGCATTTTCCAAAAATTAGTGTCGTCACGCCCTCCTACAACTGCAAGGGATTGATTGCTCACACGATTGACTCGGTATTGGGTCAAAATTACCCCGGCCTGGAATACATCATTATTGATGGCGGTAGTACTGACGGCACAGCCGAAATCATTAGCCAATACGCTAGCCAACTCACTTATTGGCATAGCCAAAAGGATGGCGGCCAATACGACGCAATCAACCAAGGATTTGCTAAATCTACTGGCGAAATCATGTGCTGGCTCAATGCGGACGACATGTTTCTACCAAACTCTCTTTTCGTTATTGCTGAAATTTTTGCGCAACTCAAGACTGTAGAGTGGATTTCATCTTTGCAACCAGCATCATGGGATGCGAATGGATACCTCGCGCACATCGCCTCTTTGCCAGGCTTTAGTAAGAAAGCCTTTATGGATGGCCTGTATTTACCAACCACTACTAAAAAAGGATATTGGTTGCAGCAGGAATCCACGTTCTGGCGGCGCTCACTCTGGGAAAAAGCGGGTAGCGCAATTCCCAATTACAGCTTAGCTGGTGATTTTGCT
>CAJARE010000232.1 GCA_903944255.1 uncultured beta proteobacterium | reverse complement strand
TTGCCCGCTGATTGCGCAATACAAGACTGGAACATGCTGGCAAAGGCAGTATCACCAATTCAACTAGCCGCTGGTGAAAATATGCGCGGTCAAATTCAGTTTCATGAGGCGATTAATAGTGGAGCATTTGCAGTAATTCAACCTGACCTTGGTAAGTGGGGTGGATTTAGTGGCTGCATTCCTATTGGTCGCTCCAGCAATCTTCACAATAAATTGTTTTGCCCTCATTGGCTAGGTGGTGGAATTGGTCTCATGGCCTCAATGCACCTCAAGGCTGCAGTTGGCGGAGCAGGATTTGTAGAGGTTGACTCAAATCCAAACCCCTTAAGAGAATTACTCGCCAATCCCCTACCCAAGATTACCAATAGTGAAGTAGGCTTAAGTGATCTGCCAGGACTCGGAATAGAACCAGATCTTGAAGCTCTAAAACCTTTTTTAATTAAAACCCTTTGACGATGCCCAATTCCAAAGTTTTAGCAGTTCTGAAAGCAAGAAATTTACTTAGAGTAAAAATCTTGCTGCAGTAAATACTGCCATACCGATGATCAAGGTGCTCAGCATCTTTTTCGTAAAGTAGAAAGTGATGACTGCAGCAATACCTCCCCAAATATTAGGGAGTTTGAGATTAAATTCAGAGATACTAGTGGCGCCTGCTGGTATGAATATTTCTGGCGCTAAGATAGC
Organism: uncultured beta proteobacterium; assembly: GCA_903944255.1. Classification (GTDB taxonomy): domain Bacteria; phylum Pseudomonadota; class Gammaproteobacteria; order Burkholderiales; family Burkholderiaceae; genus Polynucleobacter. Next base: position 34,093 of record CAJARE010000232.1, on the reverse strand, counting down.
AATCATTGCTGCTAAGGGAGCAAAGCGAATAGCCTCCAATAACCAAGCGGGGACCCTAACCCTCTCCCCTAGAATTAAAAAGAAGCTACGCGTCCACGCTGTGACAAGCGTCATACCAAGAATCAGCCAAAGAATATGAGAATTGAGATCTATAGCACTCAAGGGATGAGTCCTTTAGGAGAGCGATCTGTCTTCATACCAACAATGATGGCAGCAATAATTGCCAACAATATATTTAATCGAAATGGTAGGCCATAGGCCATTATCGCAACCGCCGCCGCCGTTACTGCCGCCCAACGCGCTGAAGCACGATCCAGCATCGGCACAATAATGGCAACCAAAGCAATGGCACCTGCAAACTCAAGACCCCAACTATTTGGAATCTGATGAGCGAACACAATTCCTGTAATGGAACCTATCTGCCATAAAGTCCAGTTTGAAACTTGCATCCCCATCAACCAATACATCTGCAAATGCTTTGTATTCGCTTTCTGCTCAGTAGATGTAGGTGGAGTGGGATAACGCCTGACAAAAAAGAGATAACTAAAGTCAGCCGTGCAATATCCCAATAACACTCTTCGCCAAGCTGGCAAATAGGCAAAGTGTGCCTGTAATCCAAGGCTAAAGATTACAAAGCGCAGGTTCACCATAAATGTAGTGACCAAAATCATCCAAACTGGCAGACCAGCAGCAATCAAAGGCAAAGAAGCTAACTGAGCGACACCTGCAAAAACAAAAAGGCTCATGGCTAGTGCTTCATAAAGCGTCAACGTTGACTTTGCCATGGCGATCCCAGTTACTAAGCCCCATGTCAGAATCGTGATGCCCGTCTTAGACATCTCCTTAAAGCCTTCAATAAAGGCTTGCTTTTGCTCGGGCGTCATAGCCAGGGATTAGATCCCCATCATTCGATGCAAAATCTTGGGCTTCATCTCATCCCAAAGACTTTCAAAATCTTCGGTTTTGGTTTCGGATAGCTCAACCGCTTGAAAGAGGCCTCCAAACACAATGCTTTCTTTTTTTACTAAGGTCTTATCAAACTCACTCAAACCAATTGGCTTGTCTTCGAGATCTCTTGTCAACTCCGCTGAACAAACAATCGCATCCTGGTCGTCATGGTCTACGACAGCAAACTCAATAAATTGCTGATTTTTTTCTACGATCACTAAGGTGCCCCGAGCATAGCAAACAGCATCATGCTCTTTGACGATATAAGCCAGAAATTGATTCTCTTCATCCTTCTCCATCCGCAAATCATCAATAAAAAAGAGAAATTGATCGCCTTGTCCATTAACCAAAGTAAAGACTTTGGGTGTGACTCCATGCCCTAGCACCAGATTTCGGTAATAGCTTGAAATTTCTACTGCTAAGTTTTCTGCAAAAAGGTGCATGAGAAAAAAGGTCTCAAAGAATCATTAAGATAAATGCTTTTTCAGAAAGTCGAGTGAACGCTTCCACGCCAATTCAGCTGCCTCGGGGTGATACTGTAATGGCGCCAGACCGCGAGCATCGGACTGAGGATTGGCAAAGGCATGTTTAGCGTCATAGCGATGAAATTCATGCTCCACACCTGCAAGCTTTAACTTTTTCTCTAGCTCATCCACACCAGCCGGAGAGAAAAACTCATCCTGCATCGACCAATGCCCCATCATGGGCTTAGTAATATTGTTTGCATCCACATACTCAGCAGGTGGATTGCCATACCAAACGACTGTTGCATCTAATTCAGGAACAAAGCATGCAGATAGCACAGTCAATGCGCCACCCATACAAAATCCGGTAACAGCTACTTTTGAACTACCAGTAGCCTTCAAGTATTGGACCGCCCCACGAATATCTTGAGAAGCAGCATCACCAAAGTTCAAATCATTCATGAGATGCTCTGCCTCCTTGGCTTCCAGGGCCAATTTGCCGCGATATAAATCTGGCACTAACGCACGAAAGCCGGCGCCCGCTAAGCGATTGGCTACCTCTTTAATTTGCTCGTCTAAACCCCACCATTCCTGAATCACCACTATTCCAGGAGCATTAGCCCCATTCGTTGGCTCCACTAAATAGCCATCTACTGTTTTGCCATCAGGTCTTGTAAATTGAACCATAGCTACTCCTTTACGTTTTTTTAGCATCCGAATGAATATATCCTACCAGCCAAATTGTCAGAAGCCCACAAAAAGCAGCCCCATAACCAACTATGTTGTAGTGGTCCATTTTGCCATCAGCCCCAATCGTAACTACCATACCAGCCAATACAGTTGCTATTCCAGATGCCAACATTTGAACCGAACCAACCAGACTCATGAAAGTCCCACGAGTTTTATTGTCCACTATCTGACTCACCATTGCCATTGCAGGAATCATTCGGCCAGATACCAAAATAAAGAATGCTGTTGAATTAATTAAAACAATCCATAAGGGTGTTACTGGTAGGTTCGTTACCACCAGCAATGGTATTAAGCTCACCACCGCTAAGACTCTAAAGACTTTCACCTTACCGTATTGATCGGCCATATGCCCAATAAAACGCGAACTCATGAGGGTTGCAATGCCACCACATAAATAAATGAGCGAGATATACGAGTTATCAATACCCACATTGGCGGTTAGGTAAAGTGCAATATAAGGAATCACAGAAAACCCAGTAATCATAATGAAGGCCATAAAGATAAAGGCCTTGATATGTTGGTGGGCCGTCATAATCCTAAAAATCTGACTGAATCTACTACCCTCATGCACGTGGTCTAGATGACCAGCGATCTTGGGAATATTGCGATAACCTAAGTACAGGATCACCATTGAGATAAGCGCTATAAAAATAAATGGGGCACGCCAACCCAATGCAGTGATATGGTCAGCCAGAAATAAACTTAAGGGCACACCAGCTACTGTTGAAACCGAGAAAGCGGCCATTACTGTCCCTAAGGCTTTACCTCTTCGCTCAAATGGAATGGAATCTGCCACGATCGTCTGCACTAGAGATCCTAAGATGCCACCAAATGCTCCCGCAAAGGCTCTTGCAATAAATAGGGTTTCGTAACTGGGCGCCAATCCACAAGCTAAGGTAGCCACAATGAAACAGGCATATAAGCTTAAGAGTAATTGTCGACGCTCAAAGCGATCAATATAGTAGGTGGCAAAGATCCCAGCAATTGCTGCAGCAAATGTATAGGAAGATAGTAAGAAACCAAATTGATGGGCATTGATATCAAATGCTTTAATAAATTCAGGGCCCAAGGGCATCATGATCATGAAGTCCAAAATATGGGTGAACTGAATGCCAGCTAACGCAATTAAAAAGAAGCGCTCTCGCCTCTGGTCTATAAATGGTGGTGTGCTCAATGCTGGCTTTACTTGAATTGGGTGGTATGTCATTATCCCCCTAAGACTAGAGGCCGAATAACATACTTAGACCTCTATCTTTAATCAACACTCTTAGAAAAACTCCCATGAATAGCCTAATGACCCAATATCCAATTCTTGTGCCGCTCATTAAAGAGATTCTGGTTGGCACTGCACTCTTATTAGTAGTGCTGATTTTTCATGGGAGCGCTATCAATCACGTCATCATGCGGTTTGAACGCCAAACTACAAATAACTTGGCCCATAAAGAGTACAACTGGGTATTTATTCACTTTTATGGGGCGTTCATCTTTATTGCCCTGATTCACATCATTGAAGTGCTGATATGGGCTTTCTTTCTGATGATGCTCGGCTTAATTAGCGATGCCTTAATAGCAATCATATTTTCTGGGAGTTGTTACACCACTGTAGGCTTCGCCCCTGACAACCTTCCCCATGGCTGGAAAAGTCTCGCATTCTTCATTGCCTTTACTGGCCTATTTTCATTGGCATGGACCACTTCAGCCATGATCAATATGACCAATATTTATAGACAGGCGTGGAGAGCAAAATACGAACGCGTGCACCATTGATGTGTTGCTGTGCAGCAATTTTGGAAGATAAGGTGTATCATTAGGGTATACCCTTAAGGAGATCTAAAATGGCACATTCCAACACAGTACCGTTTCAACGCTTACCAAGCATTAGTTTTAAGCCTTTATACACAATTCGCAACTTTTTTGCCCTACTTGCAGCTGCATGGGCAGAAGCCAAGGATATGGAGCAGAAAAGTCATAAAATCAGTGGAAATTGGTAAGAAAACAGTGTTTTATTGCTCTTTTAAGCAATAAATTGCCTCTTTAGTAAAAAAGCCTCTCAGAATGTTGAGAGGCTTTTTTATTGACTGAATTAATCATTATTTTTTACGGTAATACCCATAAACACATCGCTTTCCACCTCTTGAGGGGTCATGAGTATCCTCAATAATTCCATCAACAACCGCTGTTAAGTGCTTGGAAACTTTAACAATTAAAGCTCCTGTTGGCAGCTCATCTGGCCTGAGGTGTACCTGACATCCCATGCCTACCTTCATGGTTGGCACCCATTCAAATCCATGCCCAAGAATATAGTCATGAAATACCTTGCGATGATTTCCATTGCGCGGAGAAGATCCTCTTTGATTTAAGAGTCTTGAGAGTTTGTTATCACGCTCTAGCGCATACCGGGTATTAGCCTCGCGCAGATCCTCATAGACCTGGATATAGGGTAGATTAGCCGCGATCGCAATAGATCTCACAACACAATCACCAGCACCGCCCTTAAAGCCTGCCGCTACCCTACCCCCATCATTTTGATGAAATCGGAATGATGGGTGAGATCGAAAGGGATTTAAGAAACTAAACATGTCTATCTATATTAATGCGCACCTCAAATAAACAATGGATTTGCTTTGTGGGCAAATCCATTCTTGTTTTCTTATTTGGCATTGCCCTTGAATTACTTCGCTTGCGCTGCCTTTACCTTCAAGCGCCATGCATGTAGCAATGGTTCGGTATACCCATTTGGCTGCTCAAGACCCTTAAAGATCAGATCACTTGCAGCCTGAAAGGCATATGAATCTTTGTAATTTGGCATCATTGGCTTGTATAAGGGATCACCGGCATTCTGCATATCAACGATAGACGCCATTCTTTGCATAGCTTCTTCAACTTCCGCTTTAGTGACGTATTTGTGTAGTAACCAGTTGGCAATATGCTGACTAGAAATACGTAATGTAGCCCGGTCTTCCATTAAACCGACGTTATAAATATCTGGCACCTTAGAGCAACCAACACCTTGATCAATCCAGCGAACCACATACCCCAAAATACCTTGGCAATTGTTATTTAAGGCTTCGCGAATCTCCTCTTTAGTCCAATCAGGATATAGTGCGATTGGCACAGTCAAGAGCTCATCGGTTAAAGCTTCATACTCGGCTGCAGTATCTTGTATTTCCATATCCTTTTGGATTTGCTCAACATTGACTTGGTGATAGTGCATTGCATGTAAAGTGGCAGCGGTAGGCGATGGAACCCAGGCGGTATTCGCTCCAGCTAGGGGATGGGCAGTTTTTTGCTCTACCATTTCTTTCATGAGATCTGGTGCAGGCCACATACCCTTCCCAATCTGTGCGCGACCACGTAGTCCACAATCCAAGCCTGCTAATACATTACGGCGCTCATACGCTCCAAACCATTTAGCGATCTTCATTCTACCTTTGCGAACCATGGCGCCGCCGTACATCCCCGTATGCATTTCATCGCCAGTGCGATCTAAGAAACCAGTATTAATAAAAGCAACGCGAGCACCAGCTGCAGCAATCGCAGCTTTAATATTGACGCTCATCCGACGCTCTTCATCCATGATTCCTAATTTGACTGTGTTCTCTGGCAAACCCAGTAATTTCTCAACCCGACCAAAGAGCTCGCTAGCAAATGCCACTTCTTCTGCGCTGTGCATTTTTGGCTTCACGATGTAGACAGAGCCTTTACGGGTATTACCAATCGCCTGACTTGCTGGACGATTGATGTCATACAAAGCAATCAATACAGTCACTACTGCATCTAAGATGCCTTCGTAGATCTCTTTGCCCTCACCAGTAATGATGGCAGGATTGGTCATCAAGTGGCCAACGTTACGCAGGAACAATAGTGAGCGGCCATGCAAAGTGACAACACCATCTTTAGCATTGACTGCGCCAATACCTGCGGTGTATTTACGATCTGGATTGAGTGTACGGGTAAAAGTCTTGCCACCCTTGCTAACTTCTTCAACTAAGGTGCCTTTGAGAATGCCTAACCAGTTTTCGTAAGCCAGCACTTTATCATCGCCATCAACCACTGCTACTGAATCCTCTAGATCTAAGATCGTTGAGAGTGCAGCCTCAAGAACTACATCATTTACACCCGCTGGATCAGTTGCACCAATAGTTTTTTTCTTATCAATTTCGATATCGATATGAATGCCATGATTGCGCAACAAAATAGATGATGGTGTAGCAGCATCGCCTTGATAGCCAACAAATTGTTTCTCATCAAGCAGACCAGTATTAGTACCGTCTTTTAATTTCACAGACAGTTTTTGATCGACAACGCTATATGCCACCACATCGCTATATAAAGCTTTGGCTAATGGAGCAGATTCATCTAAAAACTGACGTGCATAGGCAACTACCTTTCCACCTCGAATAGGGTTATAAGCACCACCTTTAGTGGCGCCACCTTCTTCAGAGATCACATCTGTGCCATAGAGAGCATCGTATAAAGAGCCCCAACGTGCATTAGCAGCATTTAAGGCATAGCGCGCATTGAGCACTGGAACAACCAGCTGAGGGCCAGCTTGGAGGGCTAATTCATCATCAACATTCTGAGTAGTAGCCAAAATCTTGGCAGGCACATCATCGATATAGCCAATTTCTTTCAGATATTTGCGATAGGCAGGCATATCTTTGATTGGACCTGGATTTGCTTTGTGCCATTGATCTAAATCCAGTTGCAAGCGATCACGTTTTGCAAGTAATGCTTCATTCTTAGGTGTTAGATCTTTAACAATCTCATCAAAACCTTTCCAAAAATCAGCACTCTTAATGCCGGTTCCTGGAAGGACTTTATCTTCAATAAAACGATATAAGGAAGTTGAAACTTGGAGACTATTACAGGTGGTGCGGGCAGTCATTTTGTAAACCTTGGTTTCTAATAAGGAGGTTAATAAAAAATTGAATCAAATATGGTGTTTTACTCTTCGAATGGGTGTTGTAGCAAGATCGTTTCATCGCGGTCTGGTCCTGTAGAAACCATCGCAATCGGCTTCCCTGCGACTGCTTCAATACGTCTCAGAAAATTTTGAGCTTCAACCGGTAATTTATCCCACTCTCGAATACCGTAAGTGCTGCCTTTCCAGCCCGGAAAATCTTCATAAATAGGCTCACAACGAGCTACGGACTCAGCACCACGCGGTAATACGTCTAATTTCTGACCATCTAGGTGATAACCAACGCATAAACGAATCGTTTCAAAGCCATCCAATACATCAAGCTTAGTGATGCACAGGCCAGATAAACCATTAATCTGAATCGAACGTTTTAGCGCGGCAGCATCTAACCAACCAGTGCGACGCGGGCGTCCTGTCACCGAACCAAACTCTTTGCCGACTTCCGCTAGGCGCATACCAATTGGATCTTTTTTAGCGGGGTTGTCATGATCATAGAGCTCACTTGGGAAAGGTCCTGCACCGACACGAGTACAGTAGGCTTTTGTAATCCCTAAGATGTATTGAAGTGAATCTGGACCAACACCAGATCCGGCAGCAGCGTTCCCTGCTACACAATTGCTAGAGGTCACATAGGGATAGGTACCATGATCAATATCGAGCAAAGTGCCTTGTGCACCTTCAAACAATAGATTTTGACCTGCTTGTTCAGCAGCATAAAGAGCGCTTGATACATCAACCACCATTGGCTTAAGACGCTCAGCGTAAGACATCGCTTCAGCCAAAGTCTTTTCATAACTCACTGGCTCAGCACCATAGTAATTGGTCAGCATGAAGTTGTGATAGTCGAGATTCTCCTTTAGCTGGAGAGCAAACTTCTCTGGATAAAACAAATCTTGAACACGTAAAGCCCGACGCGCTACTTTATCTTCGTAGGCTGGGCCAATGCCTCTGCCCGTAGTACCAATCTTCGCTTCACCACGTTTTTTTTCACGCGCATGATCAATGGCTACGTGATAGGGCAAAATCAAAGTAGTTGCTTCAGAGATTTTTAAGCGGGACATCACATCTAGGCCAGCAGACTCAAGCTCACCAATTTCTTTAAAGAGTGCCTCAGGCGATAAAACGACACCGTTACCGATATAGCAGATCACCTCTTTGTGCATGATTCCAGAAGGTATCAAGCGCAGAATAGTCTTCTTACCGCCAATAATTAAAGTATGGCCAGCATTGTGCCCACCCTGAAAGCGTACTACCGCTTTAGCATGATCTGTCAACCAATCTACCACCTTACCTTTGCCTTCATCACCCCACTGGGTGCCAATGACAACGACATTACGACCTTTAACTTGCTGCTTTGAAGACATATTGAAATCCAAAAAGATAATTACAAAATAGGTTAAATTTTTCTAGTAAAGACTCGAACGCTTACTTTTTTTGAACAACTGCCCAAGCATTACCCTGCTTTACTAATTCACGATCGCACTCATACTCAGCTGACTCGATTAATCCACCAGTCGAGACCTGAATCACTACTTCACCACTATTACGTAACTGCGCAATAGCGGCATTTAATGCTGCGTCATCAATCCAGGGTGCCGCAATTGCTTGCTTTCGCACATTGATGGGCGATAAGTGGGCAAGCGTTAAAAGGTCTAAAGAAAAGCCTGTTGCCGGGCGCGGTCTGCCAAAGGCCTGTCCAACATGGTCATAGCGGCCACCTCTCGCAATCGGCTGAGGTAACTTATCAACATAAGCGGCAAACATCACACCACTATGATATTGATAGCCACGTAAATCGGACAAATCAATACTTAGCTCCAAGTTTTTAGACAGGCGAGCTGAAGACTCTACTAAACGGCTTAAATCGGATAGTGCTTGATCAATAGCAGTATGCTGAGGCAAAAGCTTTTTCGCATTTGCAATCACTTGTGCACATGGTCCATTGAGCTCTGTCAATGCCATAAGAGCTTCTATTGTTTTAGCTGGCAAGCATTTAGACCATTGACCTAAGCGTGGGCGATCTTTACTTTGCAATAAATCATAAAGAGACTCAATAGACTCTTTATCTAAGTTTTGACCATCCAAGATGCCCATCAAGATACCAGCATGTGACAAATCTAAGTACACCTTACTTACGCCTGCGAGCTCAAGTGTTTTTAAAAGTAATGAAATAGCCTCAAAATCTGCTTCCCAAGTTTCACATCCATAGATCTCTGCACCGAGCTGCAATTCTTCGCGTGCAGAACTTCCCACCGGTGTACGAGCATGCGCAACCGAACCCGCATAACAAAGACGAGTTACTCCAGCACGATTTAAAAGATGGGCATCAATACGGGCTACCTGAGGGGTAATGTCAGCACGCAAACCTAAAGTGCGACCTGACAATTGATCTACTAATTTAAAGGTTTGTAAATTGAGATCTGATCCAGTGCCTGTAAGTAAAGAATCCAAAAACTCCAGGATAGGAGGAGCAACTAACTCATAACCATAAGATTGATATAAATCCAGAATGGCACGGCGCAATGTCTCCACCTTGCGAGCCTCAGCCGGCAAAATATCTGCAATATCTTCAGGAAGTAACCAACGATTCATGATCTCAAATACTGGCTATCAATTCTTTTTATTCATGAACTTGAAGAACTCGCTGCTCGGTTCAACCACCATCACGTCCCTCTTATCTTTAAATGAGCTTCGGTAAGCTTGAAGACTTTGATAGAACTGCGCAAACTGAGCGTCGCGCCCAAATGCTTCCGCATATAAGGCAGTTGCTTTGGCATCGCCTGAGCCTTTAATCTTCTGCGCATCACGATAAGCCTCAGCCAAGATCGTGTCACGTTGACGCTCAGCATTAGCGCGAATCTTATCTGACTCTGCAGCTCCAGTTGAGCGCAATTCATTGGCTACCCGTTTGCGTTCTGCCTCCATGCGGCGATAGACGGAGTCGCTAATTTCAGCTAGCAAATCTATGCGCTTGAGTCGAACATCCACAATTTCTACGCCAATCTCAGACGCATCCATTGCTACCTTTTTACGAATACCCTGCATTACTTCTTCGCGCTGATCCGAGATGATCTCTCTAACCGTACGCTTAGTAAATTCTTCGTTCAAGGCTGAGCGTACTAACTGGGTCAGACGGTCTTGCGCTAAACGCTCATCACCCTTAAAGCTCACGAAGAACTTACGGGGATCAACGATACGCCATTTCACAAAAGAATCTACCAAGAGATTTTTCTTCTCAGAGGTAATAAAGCGCTCTGCCTCGGGAGTATCAATTGTCAAAATACGGCGATCAAAGAAACGCACATTTTCAAAAGGCGCTGGGTATTTAATTTGGAGTCCGGGTTGCTCGATCACGCGCACAATTTGCCCAAAAGCAAAAACCACAGCAAAGTTACGTTGATCTAAAACAAAAATACTCGATGACAAAACAAAAATGAGCGCGACTAGCCCAGCAGCTCCAGCTAAGAGACGATTTGCATTCATTATCTAGCCTCTCTATCGCGGCTACGTAAGCCGCCATCACGTTTATCTGCAGCATTATTAGAATTAGCAGACCCTGAATTGAAATTCGGGGAAGTGCTGTTATTCGAGAATGGTGCAGCCGGATTACCAGTGGCACCACCTACAGTAACCGAGCCAGTCGGGGTACTCACAGGCGATTGTCCAGTTGCTACTTGAGAACTTTCTGAGTTGACTTGCGCGATGATCTTATCTAAAGGCAAATAGAGCATGCTGTTGTTCTTGGTATCCACCAAAACTTTAGTAACGTTGTTATACATTTCGCGCATGCTGTCGATGTACATCCGATCGCGGGTAACAGCAGGAGCTTTTGCATACTCAGCATACACTTGCTTAAAGCGAGCGGCATCACCTTCCGCAGTCGCCATAACACGGGCCTTATAACCTTCTGCTTCTTGAATGAGTCGATCCGCTGTACCTTTGGCTCGGGGTATAACGTCATTAGCATATGCCTGACCTTCACTCTTCAAGCGCTCCTGGTCTTGCCCTGCTTTTACAGCATCATCAAATGAGGCCTGTACTTGCTCTGGTGGCTGAACGTTTTGAACGGTCACGCTTGTAACGTAGATGCCTGTTTTATAGCTATCCAGAATTTTTTGTATCGTGGCAGCCAAATCAATAGCAATCTTTTCACGACCTTCGTACAAAACAGTATCCATCTTGCTACGTGCCACAATTTCACGGACAGCAGTTTCTGCAGCTTGCACTACAGTGGTATCGGGATCGCGATTGTTAAATAAATAATCTGTTGGATCTTTTAGGCGGTACTGAACTGCAAAACGCACATCAATGATGTTTTCGTCTTCAGTGAGCATGGAAGTATCTTTTTGATTGGTTGCTATAATCAAAACTGAGCGGCCAATTTCAACAGAACGCACTGCGGAAACATTGACAATTTGCTCAGCCTGTATAGGCCAAGGCATGCGCCAATTAATACCAGAGCCTGCAGTGTAAGTGTACTTACCAAATGTCGTAACCACACCAGACTGGCCCTCTTGAATAATGAACAAGCCGCTAAAGATCCAAATTAAGAAAACACCACCCGCAGCCACCAGTACGGTTGCCTTAGAGCTAAATGGATTTGTGAAATTGAAATTGGGGGTGCCGCCGCCACCACCGCCTTGTCCACCACGCTCCGATGGTGGTGGAATATCTCCAACTTTAGGTTTGTTGGCTGGCTTGCTAGATCCTGGTTTTTTCTTACCGCCGAAAATTCCGGCAAGTCTGTCATTGAAATCACGCCACAGCTCATCCAAATCTGGCGGGCCGTCTGGTTTTACAGCTGGCGGCTTTACTGGTGGAGTTGCCGTTGGATTGTTAGGCTGAGTTTCTACTGGTTGATTACCGTTTCCAGGATCTGTTTTTGGAGTCTGGTCGCCCTCCTGCCCACCTTTGGCATCCTTGGATCCACCGGTGTTGTGGCTATTGCCCCAACCGGGATCGTTAACCGAAAAGAGATTTAAAAATTTACGCATCATTATGAAAATAGCTTTGGTTGGAAATCGGATTAAATTCAGAAGATTCTGGTCGTTCGGGTAAAGGGGCTAAAAACTCGTCCGGGGCCATTTGCGTCTTAGCACGGTTGTGTTCGACCCTAATTCTATCAGTCATTTGAGAGCATTCAGCTAGGGCCGACCTCAGCAAATCCAGCCCTAATCCAGCCTGGGCGGAGAGGAAAATCTGAGTAGGAATGCCATTAGCATCCCGCTCCAAAACAGCCCCACGGGTAAAGGTTTGAGGCATTAAGTCGATCTTATTCATCAACTCAATCCGGGGGATCTCATCAGCCCCAATTTCCTCCAAAACAGCCTCTACTTCGGCTTTTTGCTCCCTAGAAACAGGGCTACAGGCGTCTATCACATGCAAAATCAGGTCAGCATGAATGGTTTCATCCAAAGTAGCCCTAAAAGCCTCGACTAGTTGGTGTGGTAAATCCCGTATAAAGCCAACCGTATCAGAAACAACGATAGAGCCAATACCTTCCAGATGTACCTTTCTAGAGGTGGTATCTAGGGTCGCAAAAAGCTGGTCAGCAGCATAAGCACCCGCTTTCGTGAGCGCATTAAAAAGGGTTGATTTGCCTGCATTGGTATACCCCACCAAAGATACTGAAAAAATATCCTTACGTTTACGCACCCTTCTTTGGGTTCTTTGTTGGCGCTGTAATTTTTCCAACTCGTTTTCAAGACGCTTGGCTTTAGTAGCAAGCATGCGACGATCAAGCTCCATCTGGGTTTCGCCTGGACCACCACGCACACCAATACCTCCTCGCTGACGTTCCAAGTGGCTCCAAGCCCTCACTAATCGTGACATCCGATAGCGCACTTGCGCAAGTTCAACCTGAGTCTTACCAATATGACTCTGAGCTCTTTGACTAAAAATATCCAAAATCAAGCCGGTACGATCCATCACATGACGTCCGATATGACGCTCTAAGTTGCGCTGCTGAGTTGGAGATAGGGGGTGATTAAAAATGGCGAGCTCGGCATCACGCTCCTCCATTACGCGCTTGAGTTCATTCGCTTTGCCCGATCCAATAAATAAAGCGGGATCAGTTTTACCTTTGCGCGCAATCACAGAGGCTGTGGGTATAGAGCCAGCACTATCAGCCAAAAGACTGAGCTCAGCCATGCTGTCCGCAAAATCTTCCCGCCCAGTGTCGACTCCAACTAAGACGGCACGCGGCGCATCTACTCCAGTGTTATACAGGGTTACCTTCTTCTAATCGAAAATCAACCGCACGAGCAGGAACAATCGTAGAAATAGCATGTTTGTAAACCATTTGGGTAACGGTATTGCGTAGCAACACCACGTACTGATCAAACGATTCAATATTGCCTTGCAATTTAATACCGTTCACCAAATAGATTGAAACGGGTACATGTTCCTTGCGTAATATATTGAGGAATGGATCCTGAAGTAATTGGATTTTGTTGTTATTCATACTGCTCCTTTTTGACTTTTTAGTTTGGGAGTCTTGCTTTTTTATTAATGCTGCCAACTGTAATGATGATGATCCATTTGGGGTGCTTGCTGAGTTCTATATTGTCCCGAATTCATGAAAATTCAAGCCCTAGATAAAAGCTTATCTCAAAATCACCTTTTTTTGCCTTTTTTTCCTTTATCCTCATCGACGTAAGGGTTCTTTGCTGTATTCATCTGAATTCTCAATGGGGTGCCTCGCAACTTGAAAACATCCCTAAATCGACCCTCCAAATAGCGTTTATAGCTATCTGTTACGCCGCTGAGCGAAGTACCATGAATCACCACAATGGGAGGATTCATGCCTCCCTGGTGGGCATAACGTAATTTAGGGCGTCCCATCCCAACCCGTTTAGGCTGCTGATGCTCAATCGCCTCTTGCAAGATGCGAGTCAAACGCGGAGTCGGTAGTTTTGCCATGGCAGCAGCATAGGCCGCATCAACATCTTTAAATAACTCTTTGAGACCAGTGCCTTTTTTGGCTGAAATTGGATGTACATTCGCAAAATCTAAGAAGCGCAGCTTTTGGGCAATCTCTAGACGAGCGCGTTCCTTTACATAAGAATCAATACCGTCCCATTTATTCACTGCCACTACTAAAGCGCGGCCCGCCTCTACAATAAATCCTGCAATATGAGCATCTTGCTCAGAGATATCTTGTTGAGCATCTAGCATCAAAATAACCACATTGCAATCAGCAATGGCTTGTAGAGTTTTCACTACAGAAAATTTTTCAATCGCTTCAAACACTTTTCCGCGACGACGCAAACCCGCAGTGTCTACCAAGATATAAGGTTTGCCATTACGTTCAAAGGGCACTTCAATGGCATCACGTGTAGTACCAGGCATATCGAATGCAATGACGCGTTCTTCACCAATCAATTTATTAATAAGGGTCGATTTACCAACATTGGGACGCCCTACTACTGCAATCTTCATCGGACGATTGGGATCGTTTGCGACATCTTCCTGATCGGGCTCGGCAATCCCCAAGGAGTCTAATGCGTCATCAATCAGTCCGCGAACGCCATCGCCATGTGCCGAAGAAATCGGAAAAGGTTCGCCCAAACCTAACTCATGAAAGTCTGCAGTAACAATGCCTGATTGCATTCCTTCTGTTTTGTTAACGGCCAAAATCACGGGGCGACCTGTTTTACGCAAGAAGTCAGCAATCACACGATCTTGGGGTGCCATACCTAAGCGACCATCTACTAAGAAAATAATAATGTCAGACTCAGCCACTGCTTGCTTTGTTTGCTTAGCCATTTCGGCTACGATGCCAGTCTTAGCAACTGGCTCAAAACCGCCGGTATCTACACAAATAAATGGGCGCTCACCAATTCGGCCTTTGCCATAGTGACGATCTCTAGTCAGGCCAGAAAAATCAGCCACCAACGCATCGCGTGAGCGCGTCAGGCGATTAAAAAGAGTCGACTTTCCAACATTGGGACGGCCGACGATAGTGATGACTGGATTCATTTTGGACTGTACGCCGCTAGTTTTCCACCTTGGGATTGAATCAAGATGAGGCCGCCAACTGCAATAGGGGCGGCTGAGATTGGACTGCTATCGTGACGAAAGCGAGAAATATAATCGCCCTTCGCCTGTGTAAATGTATGCACATAACCCTCGGCATCACCCATTAGTACCACTCGACCGACGGCAAGAGATTCTCCTACATCCCGGAAAGTGAGCTTAGTATTTTCCCAAACTGGCCTTCCATCTTTCGTAGTGAATGCAAAGATCTGGGATTTTTCATTAGCTGAAAAAACCAATTCGGTGCTTTGAGAAGTTCCAGTGTAGCTAGAAAAATCTTTATACCAAATGAGATTTCCAGTCCTGACTTGCCCACAACCAATGCGACCTTGGTAAGACACAGCACAAACTGTATCCCCCTCTAAGCTTGGCTTAGAGGTAACATCATTTAGACGTTCAATTTCCGAAAAGCCTTTCGGGAACGATATGGGGGTCTCCCAGATTAAACCGCCATTAGCAATCGCAATCATGCCAAAACGCCCACCTGAAAATCCAGTCACTACCACCTCATTATTCAGAGGCAACATGCCATAGCCAACGCGCAAAGATAAAGCAGCTTGCGGTCTTTGATAAATCCACTTGCGAACACCTGTTTTAGCATCTAATCCCAAGAAACGATTATCCAAAGCTCGGACAACTACGACTCCACCCGACACTACTGGCTCACTCAATACTTCGCTAGCAATATTGACTTTCCATATTGACTTACCCGAATCATCAAATGCATAAACCGTACCTTTTATACCGACAACAACAGTAATACTCCCATCCGTACCTGGACCAATAGCTAAGCGCTCAGGCACAGAAGCCTCCCACATTTTTTTACCAGTAGCTAAGTCAACTTTAGTCACAGTTCCATTATGAGATGCCGCGTAAACCCCATCTCCTGCAACTGCGGGATGAAAATTAAATTTTTCTGACGAGCCAACATTGGTAGTCCATACAGGAAGCATTTCAAACTGATTAGTGACTGGTGTCAGTTCTGCTGGCTTACGGACACGCGCACTACCAGAGCACCCAATAAAAGTGAATGCAAGCGAGCCTATGAGAAAAGCAGTTACAAGCCGCTTTACCTGATGGTTCATTGCATTGATCACTGAGCAAGGCCCCCAACAGCATCTAACTTAACCTTCAATAGACGGCGAGCGTCTTCAGGTAACTCTTTTGCTTGATCTAATTTTTTCCAAGCCTCTTGATAGCTTGCCTTTGCTTCAGCATTTTTCTTTTGTACTAAGTACCAATCGCCACGCCGCTCAAGCCATAGGGCCTCAAATCCCTGAATGGGTTTTTCCTTCAGGATCTGATCAGCCTCAGTAAAATTTTGGTCGCCACCCTGCTCAATTAATTGAGAAACAAGGCGCAGCTTCGCCAATGCTAAGTAACCATCATTAGAAGCATTTTTGGCAGCCCAACGTAAATACTCAATCGCCTTGGCACTATCACCAGCATCGGATGCAACTCGAGCGGCAACCAAACTAGACATCGCAGCGTAAGTAGTACGAGCAAAGTCTTTTTGTAGGTCATTGGCGGCGCGTAAGGTCTGGTCTTTATCTCCCTTAGCAATTGCAGAGACCATCGTTTCATACAGCTTAGAAGCCTCTGTAGCTTGATTATTCAGCCACCAGTGATAAGCACTATAGGCTGCATACGCAAATAAAACTACTGTCAGAACACCAGCAATCAAGTTACGATACTTTTGCCAAAAATCTCTCAGCTGGTCTATTTGTTCTTGTTCTTGTAAATCTAAAGGCATATCAATCCAAACTCATTTATTGGTCATTATTTTTAGGGCTAAGTACATTCTATTCGGAGGCGCCAACAATTGCTTCCATTACAGCTTCTAATAGTCCATCCAAAGGGACAGCCTTTTGCTCACCACTGGCCCGTAGGTCTTTTAATTGCGCTTCATTCTTAGCTAATTCATCGGGGCCAATAATGACTGCAAAGGCAGCGCCACTGCTATCGGCCTTCTTCATTTGCGACTTAAAGCTAGCTGACTGGCCGTCTGGTGGGCAAAAGAGAATGGTATCAATTCCAGCGCTACGTAGGCGCTCAGCAATAATCATGGCAGTTGTGAAAGTATCACCGCCCTGATGCAACACATAAACATCGCATTGGGCCTGAACCTCAGGAAGCGAATCTGAAACTTTCATCAACTCAAGCACGCGCTCCATACCCATAGCCCAGCCACATGCAGGGGCAGCTTTACCACCCATCCGCTCAATGAGGGGGTCATAGCGCCCACCGCCAGCAATCGTTCCTTGTGCGCCAAGCTCATCTGTTATCCACTCAAAGACAGTGAGGTTGTAGTAATCCAAGCCACGAACCAAGCGTGGATTGATCTTGCACGGGATATTGTTAGCTTTCAATAATTCCTGAACCGTATTGAAGTGTTGCAACGATTCATCGCCCAAAAAATCTAATAACTTTGGTGCGCCTTCGATCAATGTCTGCATATCTGGATTTTTTGTATCCAGAATTCGCAAAGGATTAGTTAAAAGACGTCGCTGCGAATCTTCATCCAATTGCGCCTGATTCTTTTCAAAATAGGTCACTAGGGCTGCGCGATGCTCTGCACGCTCATGAGCTTGTCCTAAAGAATTAATTTCCAGGCGGACACCTATCAAACCTAGCTCATCCCATAAGCGTTGACCCATGAGAATGATTTCTGCATCGATATCGGGACCAGCAAAACCCAAAGCCTCAATGCCAAACTGATGAAATTGACGATAACGCCCTCGTTGTGGACGTTCATGCCGAAACATTGGCCCCGTATACCAAAGACGTTTGGGCCCTTCATACAACAAATTATTTTCAATCACAGAGCGCACTAATGCAGCTGTACCCTCAGGACGCATTGTCAGTTGCTCACCATTCAAACGGTCTTCGAAAGAGTACATTTCTTTCTCAACGATATCGGTCACCTCACCAATGCCTCGCTGAAATACTGCAGTAGCTTCAACTATGGGTGTTCTTAAAAACTCATAGCCATAAGCTCGCGTGAGGTCACGCAATACCTGCTCTAGATGTGCCCACTGAGGCGCATCAGTTGGCAACAAATCATTCATGCCGCGAACGCCATTGATCTTTTGCGTCTTCTGCACTTTCGCCTGATTATTTTGCTCGGTCATTTTTATTCTTGTTTTGATTACGCTTTCGCTGCGTAGTTTTGCTTCACATATTCGTGCACTATGACCTGAAAGTCTTGCGCAATATTGTCACCGCGTAAGGTTTTTACCTTGACGCCATCAACAAACACAGGGGCTGCAGGAGTCTCACCGGTACCTGGTAATGAGATACCAATATTGGCGTGCTTACTTTCCCCTGGTCCATTAACGATACACCCCATTACAGCCACATTCATATTTTCAACACCGGGATGTGTTTTTTTCCAGATTGGCATTTGCTGACGCAGATAAGATTGAATATCGGAAGCTAACTCTTGAAAGGTTGTACTGGTAGTTCTGCCGCAACCTGGACAGGCGATAACCATTGGCGTGAAATGGCGCAAGCCCATTGTTTGCAAAATTTCTTGAGCCACAATAACTTCGTTTTCACGAGGCGCGCCAGGATCTGGAGTCAGTGATACGCGAATCGTGTCGCCAATGCCTTCTTGCAACAGAATGCCCATGGCTGCAGTTGAAGACACAATTCCTTTGCTACCCATCCCTGCTTCGGTTAAGCCCAAATGTAAAGGATAGTCTGCGCGCCCTGATAGGTCACGATAGACTGCAACCAAGTCTTGCACATTACTGACTTTGCAAGAGAGCACAATTTGATTGGGATTCATTCCTAGCTCAACCGCTTTTTCTGCTGATTGCAGCGCCGACTGAATCAAGGCCTCAATCATGACTTCTTGTGCAGTCTTTGGATTAGCTAATGCAGCATTGCTATCCATCACAGAAGCTAAAAGCTCTTGATCTAAGCTGCCCCAGTTCACGCCAATCCGAATCGGCTTGTCATATTTGCATGCCGCTTCGATCATTTGGGCAAATTGTGGGTCACGCTTTGCCCCCTTGCCTACATTACCGGGATTAATACGATACTTAGAAAGTGCTTTAGCGCACTCGGGATAATCCTTCAGCAAAGTGTGGCCGTTGTAATGAAAGTCGCCAATCAATGGAACCAAAACGTCCATTTTGTCTAGCTGCTCACGAATGTAGGGAACGGCCGCTGCAGCCTCAGGTGTGTTGACTGTGATCCGGACCATTTCTGATCCAGCGCGCGCTAACTCTTTTACTTGAATCGCGGTAGCAACTGCATCTGCAGTATCCGTATTGGTCATGGACTGAACACGTACCGGGGCATTTCCACCCACTGTAATGATGTTGGTTTTCCAAGCAACCGTTGCTTGACGTGTTTCTCGTTTAGGAGCGGGTCCCAATGGCAAAGTACTCATTAGCTATCCAATTTCTTCAGCCATTCAATGGGCTGTTCTTGTGTTTGAATAATTTCTGCATCATGTACTGCGCGCTCACGCACGCGAGTGCGGTCTACAACATCTCCTGCTAGCTGACCGCAGGCTGCAGCAATATCATCACCACGAGTCTTTCGCACAGTCGCCACCATGCCAGCATCTAGAAGAATACTTGCAAATGCATGTATACGCTGTGCGGGAGAGCGCTTAAGCCCAGACTCAGGAAATGGATTAAAAGGAATCAGGTTCACCTTACATTTAATATTTTTGAGAAGGCGAACCAATTCTTTGGCTTGAATATCTGAGTCATTGATACCATCAAGCATGCAATACTCAAAAGTTAAAAAATCTCTGGGAGCAAAAGGTAAGTAACGCTCGCAGGCATCGAGTAGTTCGCGAAGCGGATATTTTTGATTCAGTGGCACGAGCTGATCTCGTAAGGTATCGTTGGGCGCATGCAATGACACCGCAAGCGCTACTGGACAGTCTTGCGCCAAACGATCAATCATGGGTACTACACCCGACGTAGAAACAGTGACTCGTCGACGCGATAATCCGTAAGCCCTATCATCGAGCATTAAATGTAAGGCTGACACCACGTTATCGTAATTAAGTAGAGGCTCGCCCATACCCATCATCACCACGTTAGAAATGACGCGACCAGTGTGCTCCCAGCCAGGAGTTGGATATTTTTCAATTCTGCGAACGGCATCAGGATCATTGCGCAAAAGATGCTCAGCAAACCATAGTTGACCAATGATTTCACCAGAAGTGAGGTTGCGTGAGAATCCTTGGTATCCAGTGGAGCAAAAGCGGCAATTGACTGCACAACCTGCCTGAGAAGAAATACACAAAGTACCGCGATCATCTTCGGGGATAAACACAGACTCCACTGCATTACCGGCGCCGACATCAAGTAACCACTTACGTGTACCGTCTGCGGCGTGTTCATCTTTGATAACAGGGAGAGAAAGCACTTCTGCTTTAGCTAACAAAGTCGCTCTAAAGCTTTTTGCGAGATCACTCATGTCATTAATATCGGATGCACCGCGTTGATGTATCCACTGCATGAGTTGTATTGCCCTAAAGGGCTTTTCATTCAGCCCCGCGACATACGCTGCCATTTGGTCAGCGTCAAAATCTAAGAGATTTACGCGCGGGGAGGTCAATGCGCCTACTTATGAATAAATAGGTGTTGATTAACGATTGAAAACATTCATGCCAGGGAAGAAAAAAGCCACTTCCACTGCAGCAGTTTCAGGCGCATCAGAACCATGAACTGCGTTTGCATCAATGCTGTCAGCAAAGTCAGCACGGATAGTGCCTTTGTCTGCCTTCTTAGGATCAGTCGCGCCCATCAAATCGCGGTTTTTAGCAATTGCGCCTTCACCTTGCAATACTTGAATCATGACTGGACCAGAAATCATAAAACTCACCAGATCTTTGAAGAAAGGACGATCTTTATGAACGCCATAGAACTGCTCCGCTTCTGATTGCGAAAGATGCGCCATTTTGGACGCGATAATCTTCAAACCTGCAGATTCAAAACGGTCATAAATTTTGCCGATGACGTTTTTAGCGACAGCATCAGGTTTGATAATAGATAGGGTGCGTTCAATTGCCATGCAAGACTCCAATAGTGATTTCAAAGATATTTGTGAAATAAGCCTCAATTGAGAGGTAAAAATGGTCTACAGCCCCACCCTATTTCGACGACCCCCGAATTATACCTTGCCTGACCGTATTTACCCCTATATAAGTAGGGCTAAGCCATTGAATTTACAGGGCATAACCCTATGATTTGTAATCTTTTTAACTGGGTACTTGAAATTCATGCATTTTGTCTATACTTACTGTCAACAGCCCTTTATGGGCTCTTGTATTAATGATAAAGAAGGAGTCAATATGAGTGATCTGAACTCTTACGGCTTTGGCCAAACCGGCTCAATTAGCAGTATCCAGGTACGTAACCGCGTACTCAGAAACACCTACGCCCTCTTGGCGCTATCCATGGTTCCAACCGTCATTGGAGCATGGCTTGGCATTGCAATGGGCTTTAACTTCATGGCACAAAGCCCATTTATGGGATTCATTGTGTTTTTGGCAATCGCCTTCGGCTTCTTTTGGGCTATCGAGAAAAACAAGGATACCGGTTTAGGTGTCCTGCTCCTGCTGGGCTTTACTCTCTTCATGGGGCTCATGCTTTCCCGCTTGGTTGGCTACACCCTCAATAGTTACAGCAATGGTGCAACGCTAGTAATGCTTTCATTCGGAGGCACAGCAGCAATTTTTGCCACCATGGCAACGATTGCAACAGTGAGCAAGACTGACTTTGCCGGCATGGGCAAATGGTTGATGGTTGGAGTACTACTCTTGATCGTCGCCTCTTTGGCTAACATCTGGCTGCAGTTGCCTGCATTGATGTTGACTGTGATGGTTTTGGCGATTGCGATCTTCTCAGCCTTCATCCTGGTCGACGTGCAACGCGTCATTAACGGTGGTGAAACAAACTACGTGATGGCTACCTTAGCGATCTACTTAGATGTTTACAACGTCTTCACTAATTTGCTCGCACTATTAGGTATTTTTGGTGGCAATAAAGAGTAATTAGTATTTGACGCAGCGCTGCTACAAGTGCTGCGTTTAAGACCAAAAGATAAAAGGCGCCTAGGCGCCTTTTGTCTTTTTGACTTTTCTACTTTTCGATTTTTACTTCGCAGTCAGATCATCACACCACGCGTAATAGGTGTTCACCCATTGGGCAAATGGACCTTCATTTACTCGCCCCGCACCACAGCCGGCTAACTTATTATCGCTAATGTCATAGACACCTGAGCCGCCCTTATATGCAATCTGCAGCTTTTTCCCATCCGGAGAAATGGTGCCGATTTCATAGGCTTTGTAGTTTGGATTCTGATAGATAAACTCAACATGCGGTCCATCTTGTTTGATGACCGTCAGAGTCGCTGTTACATTTTGAGTTTGTGTCTTAGGATTCTTTTTAGAGGCATTAATAGAAGTTTCAGTCGTATTTCCGCTATAAACCTTTGCCAGAGTGGGAATGCCTTGGGCATTGACATGGAAGCTGAGCCCTAAGCCAAGAGCAAGAGCAAGGATTGATTTCATAAAATTCCTTTTTGTGAAGTGAAAAGAGATTGCTACTGTTTTTTATCACATAATCAAGGATATAGGGGTGATGCTAGTGAACTGATGGCTTGACTCTGTCAAAAACGGCCATCGACTCCACGTGGGAGGTGTGGGGAAACATATTGACGATGCCTGCACTACTCAAGACGAAGCCTGCATGACCGCATAAGATCTCGGCGTCTCTAGCTAAAGTTTTAGGATTGCACGATACATAAACAATGCGTTGGGGAATGAATGGGCTTGATTGTGAATACAAATCCGCTAGTGCCTGACAAATTTGCATGGCACCCTCACGCGGTGGATCCATTAACCAGCGCTCTGCCTTTCCCCAAGAGGCAATAGTTTCGGTTGTTACTTCAAAAAGATCACTTTGTATAAAGCTAGTTTGATTGTCAAGCCCATTATGTTTAGCATTTTCCTGTGCACGGGTTGTTAAGCTCGCTAAACCCTCAATCCCCAAAACTTGCTTTGCTTTTCTGGCAAGTGCCAATGTGAAATTTCCGATTCCGCAAAAGAGATCAAGCACTCGGTCGCTAGAGCTTACCTCAAGCAAGCGTATCGCCCTACTCACGAGCGCACGATTCATCAGATGGTTGACTTGCGTAAAATCAGCCGGCTTAAATGGCATCTCAATATCAAACTCAGGCAGGCGATAGCAAAGCTTGCCGCTCTCTGGATAAAAAGGCGCTACCGTTTCAATCCCCTTGGGTTGCAACCAAATCCAAACCTGGTGTTGATCTGCAAAGTTTCGCAACAATTGCTCATCGGCAGGAGTCAAGGGCATTAAATTTCGAAATACCAAGGCGGTTACTGGTTTGGATTTTTTTACATCATCTGAAAGAGGATCCTCTGGCTCACCCACAGCTACCTCAATTTGCGGCATCCGATCCACAATCGAAAGGCCCATGACTAACTGACGTAGTTTGGGAAGGAGGTCAGAGACATGCTTTGGCAATATTTCACAGGCCGTCATATCAGCAACATAGCCACTCTTTCCTTCATGAAAGCCAATCAGTACGGTACCTTTTTTGATTGAGCGGTTCACCACGCTTAAGCGTGCACGCTGACGATACTCCCAAGCGGGGCCACCCATGGGGCGCAAAACTTCTTGTGGCTTTAAATGAGCAATATGCTCTAAATCATCTTCTAAAACACGTTGCTTCATTGCAATTTGTGCACGAATATCTAAGTGCTGCATCGTGCAGCCACCACAGACTCCAAAAAACTGACATTTGGGTTCTGCTCTAAAAACAGCCGGCTTTAGAATCTCTAAAACTTTCGCCTTACTAAAGCGGGCTTTGTCTTGAGTAATGACATAAGTCACTCGTTCTGTAGGCAGAGCGCCCCGGATAAATATCACTTTTCCGCTTTGCCCTAGCGCTGCTTCTGCTTCATTAGGGGTTAAGCGAGCGATACCTTGCGCGTCTAGGTCTAATGATTCAATTTCTACTGCCTCAGTCACCACAATATTGACTGGCTTTTGCCCTCTACGCATCCGTAGAGAATCCTTGAAGATATTCTTGCCATTGACCACCATTGGGTTCTTTAGCTTCTTTTTCGAGATAGGCTTTTACGAAGGCAATTTCTTCTTGATACTCATCTAATGTAAATCCACCCCTCAGCAATTGAAAACGGCAGTACACAAGATAAGTATTGACAACATCGGTTTCGCAATAACGACGAATATCATTAATTTTGCCTTCTTGATAAGCTGGCCAAACTTGACTGCCGTCCATCCCCATCTTCCCCGGAAAGCCACAGAGTTTTGCTAAGCCGTCTAGGGGCGCATTAGCTCTGCCATTAAATTTCGCTAACAGATCCATCATGTCGAGATGGCGCATATGGTAACGGCTAATGTAGTTATTCCACTTAAACTCCCGACTATCGGCTTCTTGACTCTCGCCCATCTCCCAATAACGTGGCGCCTGAATATGATTTACTAAAGCGCGATAGTGCAGAACTGGTAAGTCAAAGCCACTACCATTCCACGAAACCAGTTGGGGCGTATATTTTTCGATCAAATCAAAAAAGGCTTGCACTAATATCTTTTCATCGTCTTGTGGCGTCCCAAGGGTACCCACTTTAATTTGAGGCGTACCCTCTTTCGTTGTTCTTCGAATAACGCATGAAATAGCAACGATCTTCTGTAAGAAGAGTGGTAAAAATTCACTACCAGTTTTAGCAGCGCGCTCTGCCATAGCTGTTGTAGCAACCTGCGCATCACTCATACTGGCTGGATAATCTTCTAGACGACGAAGACCAGCGACATCTGGAATGGTCTCAATGTCAAAAACAAGCACAGTGGCCATAGCTGCTTACTGCAAGTAAGGTGTTGGATTCACTGGCTTGCCGTTTACACGTAACTCAAAGTGTAATTTGGGTGAATTAGTATCGGTATCACCCATCTCGGCAATCTTCTGACCCTTACGAACATTGTCGCCCTCTTTTACGAGAAGCTTACTGTTATGTGCGTAGGCTGTGAGATAGGTAGTGTCATGCTTAATAATGATTAAATTGCCATAACCCCTTAGGCTATTACCTGCATAAACCACATTGCCATCAGATGCTGCTTGCACAGGTTCACCGACTTTACCGGCAATATCAATTCCTTTATTTTTATCAGTGAACTCCTCGGTCACTTTTCCTTTAGCCGGCCAAGATAAGCGTATACCTGGCTCTGCCACGATCTCTGCTTTGGTAACTGGTGGTTTGCTATTGTCTACCTTCGCTGCATCTGGCTTATCTGCAGGAATCACTTTCACTTCTAGCGGTTTACTGGATTTAGCACTCGCTGGAGGCTTAACCAAGATCAGATCACCGATCTCAATAATATTTGGATTGAAACCGGGGTTAGCTGCGCTATTCCAAGAAGCGACATCACGTGGTGCCTGACCATGATCCAAGGCAATGCGCGCTAAGGTATCGCCTCGTTTAACGCGATAGTAACCAGGAGGAGTTGGTTCGGATACGTTAGAGCTAGCGCTAGTGCTAGTGCTAGCAGCACCAGCGCTTCGATCCGTAACACTAGCAGGCTTAGTACGTGGTGTAGCGCACCCAACGGTTAGAGCCACAGCAGCACCTATCAGCACTAAAAAGCTCGCTTTAGGTAAAGACTGGGATATTGGAGGAAATAGGATTTTCATACTACCCCCGATTGTAAGGGTACAAAAAAGACCTCGTCCAGCACAGTCCTTTGATAGCGCTGAGAACTCATTCTCTCCACTAGAACAAGCTGCTGCTCTTTTTGATTTTTAGCCACTGGAGCAACTAAACGACCCCCTATAGCCAATTGATCGAGTAAGGCATCAGGAATACCCAATCCCGCAGCCGCCAAAATAATCCCGTCAAATGGAGCAGCTTGCGGCAAGCCCAAAATACCATCGCCATATATTAAGCGCAGATTTTTAATGCGAAATGGTCTTAATTTTGCACGGGCCATATCGTGTAAAGGACGAATGCGCTCAATCGAATACACCTCTTCAGCTAACAAGCTCAATACCGCTGCCTGATATCCACACCCAGTACCGATTTCGAGTACCTTACCCAACTTTTGTCTCGGCTTATGGAGTAATTCAATCATCCGCGCCACTACCGAAGGTTTAGAAATGGTTTGTTGATGGCCAATCGGAAGTGCAGAGTCTTCATAAGCTTGCGCATGCAATCCTGCATCCATGAAGGCATGACGCGGCACTGTCGCAAGAGCCTCTAAAGTCTTGCCGTGCTTGATACCGCCTGCATGAACTTTGGCTGCCAATGCTTGTCGATAAGCAGCAAAACGTTCTGTTGGAGCCTTCAACCGCGATCCCAGCCATTAGCACGCATCGCTGCTAAACGAGCATGATGGGTTAAGTCTAATTGCATCGGCGTGATGGAGATACAGCCCTCATCAATCGCATGAAAGTCAGTTCCCTCAGAATTATCTTTGACATGCCCTGCTGCACCGATCCAATAGATCTTGTCACCCCTTGGGCTATCTTGTACTACCACTGGTTGAGAATGGTGGCGATTACCCAAACGCGTTACACGCCAGCGATAGAGGTCAGCATAAGGACGATTGGGAATATTGACATTGAGTAATGTAGCAGCGCCATCCTGACGAGCTAATTGTGGGCTAGCTAAATTGGAAACTAGCATTTGAGCCACTACATCATGCGCAGCTTTGGCAGCATCATCAATCCGATTCCAGCCTCGGTCAATTTGTGAAAAAGCAATTCCGGGGACACCAAACATCACACCTTCTACAGCGGCGGCTACGGTACCAGAATATAAAACATCCTCACCCATGTTCTCACCTTGATTGATGCCTGAGATGACCAAGTCAGGCTTTTGCTCCAAGAAACCGGTCATTGCTACGTGCACGCAATCCGTTGGGGTGCCGTTGATAAAAAAGAAGCCATCACGCTCACCACCCGCAACACGGTGAATGGATAGGGGTCTAGACAGTGTTAATGAATTAGAGGCTCCACTATGATTTTGCTCAGGAGCAATCACCGTAATGCGGCCCAAAGGACGAACAGCTTCAACTAAAGCCAAGAGGCCTGGGGCAAGATAGCCATCATCATTCGAAATCAAGATATGGGGCTGATGAATACTCATAACTTCAATACACTTTCGATTGATTAAATATTACTTGCTCTTGTTAAGGCGCGCCCTCTAAACCAGCCATAAATCACTGGCAATACCAAAAGAGTCAAAATCGTCGTAGTCACCATGCCGCCAACAATCACCAGTGCCAATGGACGCTGTGCTTCTGAGCCTATCGATTGAGATAAGGCAGCAGGCAACAGTCCTAAGCCAGAAAGCATGGCGGTCATCAAAACAGGGCGAACACGCAATGCAGCGCCTTCTACCATGACATCCTTCATTTTACTATGCTCATCAGCGCTTGCTTTATTAATAAAGGAAATGAGAATGACCCCGTCTTGAATCGCTATACCAAACAGTGATAAGAAGCCAAATAAAGCAGAAATACTTAAAGTCTCACCTGCCAGATGCAATGCAATCACGCCACCAATTGCTGCAAACGGTACATTGATCATGACAATAAAAGCATCGCGGAAATTACCGAAAGCACTCACTAATAGCAAAAAGATTCCTACCAAAGCCAAAGGCACAATTAGCATCAGCTTCTTCTGGGCTTGCTTCATCTGATTGAACTGACCATCCCAGCTAATCGAATAATTTGGAGGCAAAGTAATATTTTTCTCAACCAGAAATTGTGCATCCTCTACAGCACTTCCCAAATCGCGATTGCGTACGCTAAATTTAATCGCGATATACCTTTTGCCGGCTTCGCGATAAATGAAGAATGGACCATCGGATAACTGTACCGTCGCAACCATCGATAAGGGAATGACCTTGCCATCAGGTGCATCTACTAATAAACGGCTGACATCGGCTACATCATTACGACTACCTTCATTTAAGCGAATGGCAATACCAAAAGTCTTCTCATCCTCAAGCAGGCTAGTAACCGAAGTTCCGCCAATCGCATTTGCTACCAGCGTCTGTATATCGTTAACATTAATACCGTAGCGAGCAGCTCGGTCGCGATCAATTTGAATATTTAAAGTTGGCTGACCTAACTCTTTCAGAATACCTTCATCAGCAACACCGCGTACCTTTTTGAGTTGGGCAAGGACTTCATGCGCCTTTTGATCTAGCACTTCAAGATCAGTGCCGTAAATCTTGACAGAATTTTCACCTTTCACCCCAGATAAAGCCTCATTCACGTTATCTTGAATATATTGTGAAAAGCTATAAGTAATGCCAGGGATCTTATTTAACTCAGTCTCTAGATGCGCAATCAAATCCTTCTTGCTTAATCCAGAAGGCATCTTGTCAGGGCTCTTTAAATACAAGCCATATTCCTGATTAAATACTCCGGTTGAATCAGTACCATCATCAGGACGTCCAATTTGTACGGCTACCTTATCAATTTCTGCTTGCTTGATAAAGGTTTCACGTAATTGATTTGCCACTTTCACGGAGTAATCAAGATCTACCGTATTAGGCAAGGTCACGCGCAACCAAATATTGTTTTCTTCCAAAGTGGGTAAGAATGCCGTTCCTAGACGAGTCATGCTTAATAGCGTTAGCCCGAGAACAAATACCGCAACCGAGAAGACTGTCAACGGGCGATCCATCCATCTTCTGAGCAAAGGTTTATAGTTATTGAGAATCTTGGTCATGAATGAAGGTGGCTTATGCGTAAGATTTTCACCAAAGACCAAAGAAATCATTGCAGGCAAGAAGGTAAGGCTTAAGATCATCGCGGCGATTAAGGCAAAGCCCATCGTAAAGGCCATCGGTTTAAAAATAATGCCTTCTACACCACCCATAAAGAACAATGGGGAATAGGCCACGATAATGATGCCCGTTGAATAAATCATCGCGCGCTGAACTTCGCTGGTAGCTTGAATAATGCTTTGATTTAAGCGCTTACCACCCTCCTCTAAATGACGCATGACATTTTCTGTCAAGATCACTGCTGAATCCACAATCACACCAAAGTCAATTGCGCCTAGAGATATCAAGTTTGCTGGCACACTCCATAAGTGCATCTGAATAAAAGAGACGCAAAGTGCCAATGGAATAACCGCAGCCACTACTGCAGCAGCTCGTAGATTACCCAAGAAAATAAACAACACCCCAAGCACTAAGGAGATACCAAAAAATAATGTGTGCTTAACCGTTCCAATCGTAATATCGAGTAATACCTGGCGATCGTAGAAAGGTTTGACCTCGATACCAGGAGGAAGCACATGTTTATTAATATTATTGACAGTATTGTGAACGCGCGCCAATACTTCAGTCGCATTCTCACCGCGACGTAAATATACAATCCCCTCAACCGAATCAGAATTCTCATTAAATTGGAACATGCCTAAGCGTGGCGCATTTCCAATTTGAACTCTTGCTACATCACCAACCCGAATGGGCACGCCATTATTGATTGTGATGACGACTTGTTTAATATCTTCGATATTTTTTAAGAGGCCAACACCACGCACTACAAACTGCTGCTCACCGCTCGGTAAGAGTCCCCCACCAGCATTACTATTCGCATTAGTCAGGGCAGCAATCATCTGGTTAACTGTTACACCCTTAGCCAAAAGACTTTCAGGGCTCACAATCACTTGATATTGGCGAACCTTACCGCCAAATGAGGAAACGTCTGCTACGCCCGGAGTTTGTTTGAGCTCTTTATAGATCTCATAGTTTTGTAAGGTTTTGAGTTGTGTTGATGAAGCGTAGTCAGAGCGCACTTCATAGCGCATGATCTCACCAGTAGCATCAGAATCTGGGCTAACACTCGAATTGACTCCAGGAGGAAAATCTACTTTTCCCAAGCTAGAAATAAAGATTTGACGTGCCTTGAAAGGATCGGTAGTGTCATTAAATTTTAAAGTGACGACCGACAAACCAAATAGCGACACGGAACGAAAAGCTTGCAAACCAGGAATACCCGCTAAGGCATTTTCTACTGGAATCGTGACTTGTTGCTCTACTTCCGTTGTACTTCGGCCAGGCCACTGAGAAATCGCTTGGATGGTCAGTGGTGCAACACCAGGATATGGCTGAATTGGCAACTTACTCAGACTGAACATGCCTAAGCCGAGCAAAACAATTGACGCGAATATGACAATCACTCGCTTCTCAACAACCCCTCGAATAAAGGAGGTGAAAACACTCACTTAGTCCTCCTGCTTAGCGAAACGATCGTTTAAAAGAACCGCACCCTCAACCAATATCTGCCAGCCTGGTTCAACGCCTTGAGTGATGGCAAAACTTTTACTATTTAAGTCATAGCCTTTGACTTGCACGCGTCTAAAGGTTTCTGGTCCAACTCTAATAATGGCAAATCTCGCTTCGCGGATACGCACAATGGCAGTTTGTGGCACCACGATGGCATCAGCAGTTCCTGTTGTCAAAAGTCCAGAAACGAACATATCTGGTCGCAAGAGATTATCGGTATTTTCTACATCAGCACGAATTAACAAAGTACGTGTTTGTGGATCTACCGCTGGCGCAATGTAATTGGCATAGGCTACAAACTCTTTATCGGGATAAGCCTCAAGACGCAAAATAATTTTCTGACCAGGCTTAATCATCCTAAAGTCTTGCTCAAAAATATTACCTAAGAACCATAATTGCTTAGGATCGGCCAAGGTTGCAATCACGTCACCGGAATTCACTGCTGCGCCTGGCTCTACATTACGCTTGACCACTACGCCTTTTAAAGGCGAGCGCATAACTAAATTAGGCTGAGTATTGCCTGAACTCTCAATAGCCTTAATATCACTTTCACTAGCTCCAAGATTTCTCATGCGGTTAGCCGCGGCATCTTGTGTGAAATGAGCGTCATTTAATAAATCAGTCATCGCCTTATTCGAAACTAAGACCTTAGAAATTTTGGATGACAATAAATATTCTTGCTGAGCAGAAATAAATTCTGGGCTATAAAGCTCGACGACAGGAGATCCAACATTAACTTGAGCGCCATCGAAAGCATAAATACGCTCGACCCTACCTGGTGCGCGCACTGATAATACTTTAGATTTTTCTGCATTAAAGGCAAGTCTTCCGGGGACCTTAATATCAATCGGCACCTGAACTTTTTCAGCTAATTGAAAGATGTAAATTTCAGGGTTGAGTTTTATGCCAGGAAGCTTAAGCTCTAGGACGCCACTCTTCTCAACTTTAAGTGCTTTATCAGAAGCCTCAATTTTGACTATGCGGTTCACGTTCGTCACCCGGCCTAATACGATACCTAGTGAAAGAATAGCAAATGCAAATGCTGCTAAACGGACACGATAGCGATTCGTTGGACCAAGATTCCAATACAAACCAGCTAAACCTGCAAGACCGATCTGTGCACGATGTGAACCATAATGCACGCCTTTATGCAAATGGGGCTTTAGCTTTTCATAAAAGCGCTTCATTTGCGAAAGTATCTTATTGATCAAAACTGCTCCTTAAAAAGGCTCTTTGCCTGCAGAAACATACAAAACAGCTTGAGCTTGCATGAGATTACTCTCAGCTTGTGCCAAAGCAATCTCTAAGTTACGCAATTGCGTCTGCGCAGTCAATAAATCATTAAATCCTTGGCCATTATTTGAGTATTGAGTAAGGCCCACTCTGTAGGCTGCCTCTGCCTGAGGAACTTGGCGATCTCTCAGAAACTGAGTTTGATTCTTGGCCTGCTCATAAACAGCATAGGCCGTGTTCACACCCAAGACAATTTGCTGGCGATTAGAGATATTGCCAGCCTCAGCAGCCGCTTGACTTCGCTGCGCCTGTTCCACTCCATACCTCTCTTTGGTAAAGAAATACAGCGGAATAATGAGGTCAAACTCTAATTGATAAAACATCGTACTGTTATTCGCTGCAAATGGACCACGCGGAGTATATGAAGATCCAATCACCTGAAAATCTGGCAAATAGGCTTTCTTGGCTAAGTCAACACCTTTGCGAGCAGCTTCAAGTTGTAATCCAGAGCTCTTAAGAGTTGGGTGACTCGTCTCTGAGTAATCTTCAAGCTCCAATAAGGTAGGCACATTATTCAGTGCGCGACGAACATCTGCACGCAAGACTAATTTTTCTCTAGCGTGACGGCCCACCAATGTATTAATGCTTTTAATCGCTACGTCTAACTGACGCTCAGCATTAAATTGATCGGCTTGTGCCGCACTTTGCGCCACTTGCGCATTGAGATACTCAACATAAGCAGCGGAGTTATTGGAATAACGTGCTTTTGCTACGTTCTTGATCATTTCTAGGCGAATGACGGATTCTCTTAAAACCTGTAATTGCTTTTGCGAAGCTAAAGCACTAAAGAACAGAGAAGAAAGTTGCGCACCCAACTGTAGATAGGTTGCCTCACTTTGCGCTAACAAAGCTTCTGCGTTGGTATTGGCAATGTCAGAAGCCAGACTCCTTTTTCCTGGAAACTGAAACGGTTGCGCTATAGAAATAGAATTGTTATTACTAATCCCGCCAGGGTACTGAGTAGTTGGTGCATTAGCACCACCAAGTGCCAATGGTGAATTAGAGGGCATGCCTGACCATACAAAGCCAACTTGTGGATTTGCAGGCGCCGCAATTTGTGGAACAGTCGCCTTGGCAGAGAAATAAGATTCGCGCAAGGAAGCTAACTGCGGATTATTTAATTTGAGCTCATTCCAGAGTTGACGCAGGTCCATCTCTGAAGGGCCTGTAGAAGCTGCCCTGGTATAAATTTTAGGAGTATTAGCTGAGTCGACTGGCAGTAATGACTCTATTTGCTTGCTAGATTGGTTGCCAGCAGTCTTTGCCCCAATAGTAGGAGGTATGCCTAATGGATTACTTTGATCGGACTGCACTCGAACTGTTCCAGAGCTAGAACCCTGTTCACCTGTTTGTGCCAATACCGGGAAAAAATAGGCACTAAGAGCAAAAGTAATGATTGCTAGTTTGACCTTCCTTTTGAAGGGTCTTGCAATACTCATTTTGCGTAGGCCAAGAATCAACAAATGCTGCTACCTCTAATCAATCAAAAGCTGTTTTCATAGCCCCAGATATTGATTTCAATAATTCCACTACCAGTATTAGGGGGATTTAAGGATTATAGGGTAGAAAAGATAAAGTCGAATGATCGATATTCTCTATCTCATTGATTCTAAAGATAATAATCAAACTGCAAGTCATGGAACCACTTAAAACTCAGCATGGACTCTAAAGGAAAGGATGCTGACTGGTCCGCGGGCAGAGTTGTAAGCAGGATTGCTGATGTACTGAAAGTTCACGCCAGCTAAGACATTTTTAACGACTGCAGCGTTGTAATAAAGCTCTGCAATACGCTCAGGACGATAGCTAATGGCCTTACCTGGTCCTGCGTAATCACCAATGAAGTAAGAAATGCCACCCGCCTGTAAATAGTTTTTACGATTATTCGATAAGCCGTTTTGCATCATTGAGATACCGATGCTGTCACTAGGACGATTCCAGCTTGAGCCATTCATACCCAGTCCAACCGAGATAGAGTTATCTGCCTCAGTAAAAGACATCGTCTCAGTATGACCATCAGAGGTAAATGCACGACCATAAATACCCAAGTCTTTCGTTAACGCCTGTTCGCCATGAA
This sequence comes from uncultured beta proteobacterium, assembly GCA_903944255.1. Taxonomy (GTDB): domain Bacteria; phylum Pseudomonadota; class Gammaproteobacteria; order Burkholderiales; family Burkholderiaceae; genus Polynucleobacter. Next base: position 281 of record CAJARE010000232.1, on the reverse strand, counting down.
GACCAATACCTGTCTTATATTGATAGTTGTTACGAACATTATTGATAGCTTGCGTGCCTTGTGCATTATTGGCATTGATGTAATTGGTAGCATCCTGAAAACGCGCTAGGATCATTTTGTTGCGATAGGCCAGAACGCTGACCTTACCAGGCAAGTCAGCGATATTGTGCTGTCGCTCAATTTCAAACTGATCGCCATAGGCATTAAAGATTTGCCAGTTCAAATCACGACCATTTGGATTTTTTGGCGCTAGCATGCGAGATGCCCGCAATACCCAATGA
>CAJARE010000231.1 GCA_903944255.1 uncultured beta proteobacterium | reverse complement strand
GGGGGAGAAGGTTGCGTCCAAGACACAGGGTATTTAGTAGAGCACACTCCTAGTCGACTCCAAATATAAGCAACAACAAAGATAATAGTGACGCCAGATAAGACCGATATTCCCAAATGAATAAAGTCAGCATGCCCATGGATCATGATCAGGGGGTTTGCTCCAGCGGGGGGATGGACACATCGCACTATTAATAAGACAGCAATCGTCACCACTACCGCAAGCACATAAACCCAAAAAGCATCTCCGAATAATTGGTAGGCAATGATACCAATAAGGGCACTAATTAAATGGGCACCAAAGACTGCTCTTGGTTGTGCAGCTGGTGCTGTAGTCATCACAAATAAAAATAGAGCAGTTCCACCTAAGGATGCCAACATCAGCGGAGATAAAACGTTCGTTGCCCATAAAGCCAAACTAATGGCTACTGAAGATCCCAGTAAGACCCATAACAAACGAAGAAATAAAATTTTCAAACGACCTGATCTTCCTCTATGATTGCCCAAGTACTATCGCCTAATTTTTTGACAGCCATCAAATAATTCCATCCATCTGGAATACCGCAGCTCCAATCTTTAGGGCCATTTTGAATCAGTAGATTTGTCTGATTACGCTCATCGTAATAGAGGTGATAAATTTTTCCATGAATAGGGTTAAAACCAAATTTAGCGCAATGTACCATTTCGGTGGCATCTAATCGAGCTTGTAAAGCTCTTGCTTGCTTCATGAGAACTTCAGCTTGCTCCATGATGCGGTCGTATTCTAGTTTGGCATTCTGTCTAGCGACATTGACTGCCTTATCTTTTTCTTCAACTACCTTAATAGGAGCAAAAACTGGTGCGCCAACTTCCATCGGGTATTCAATACCGGCATGTCTTGCTGGATCAGTATCTTCTATTCTCATCTTGACTCCTAATTCCTCAATAAATAACGTAATCTTTTTAAAGCCTATGCGTTTTAAACTTTAGTCTTCACCAGCCATAAAGCTCCTGGTCCAAATACTCTAGAAATTGCATGCCGATTGCTCGCAAAAAACCGGTAGCCGATCTTTAAAATAGGTTGCATTGATTTTCTAGAAAAAATCCAAGCTAATGTTGGTAGCTCCGCCCTACGATATGCCTCAGGGAAAACTGTTACACCATTAATCAGGGTGCCATCTGCGTATTGCCCATACATGGCAGCTAAAGCCTCTTCGCAGGACACTCCGACTTTCAGCGGATCATAAGCTTTGGAGTTGATATCCACAAAATTCAACAAGCCTGCCTGATTACGGCCTGACAAAAACAGAATCTCTGCCTGACATAAAGGACAGGCGCCATCATAAAAAAGGGTTAATTTTTGAAGATTCTGGTCCATTGGGTAAGTTTAAGACTTATTCAATAAACTAGCTGAGTCTCTGTAAATCCAAAAATATACTGAAAATCTTCAAATGATCGGCAAAATTAGGCAAAAATTGATCTCTCTTGAGCCTGTTTTAATAAAGCAGGATGCTGTTTTAATTTGCCCGATATGTGACAGAGCTATTCCTAGCTCGCAAAAGGATGCGCATCACTTGGTACCAAAGTCTAAAGGTGGTAAAGCTACTGAATACTTGCATCGCATTTGTCATAAGCAAATTCATGCCCTATTTACGGAAACAGAATTGGCAACTCAATTCAATCATGCCGCCATTCTTAGAGGACATCCTGATATGCAAAAGTTTATTCAATGGGTAAAAACTAAGCCTGATAGCTTTTATGAAAAAACCCGTAAAAGCACTCGCTTAAAAAGTGCTTAAGCGAAAGAGTACCTCTGATTTTAATCATGTCTCTATTGAATATTTTTAATCTACAGTGACATCTGCACTCTTAACCAACTTTACCCAGAATTTTTCATCTTCAGACAAAAATTTTGCAAACTGTGCGGGTGAAGTAGAGAGTGAAACATCGGTCCCTTCTCGTGCTAAGGCGGCTTTAACATTAGGCTGCTTTAAAGCCTCTTGAGTAGCCTCATACAACTTTTGCACAATGGCTGGAGGTGTACCTGCCGGCACAAATAGGCCATACCAAAACTCAATTGCGTAATCTGGAAGGCCTGCTTCTCTCATCCCAGGAAGACCTGAGGCTAGTGGTGAGCGCTCTTTTGCAGAGATCGCCAGCCCCCTTAAACGCCCTGCTTGAATCATTGGCAAAACTGAAGGAGGAGTACCAAAGGTCAGCTGTGTATCACCAGCGATAACCGATTGAATTGCTAAGGACCCTCCACGAAAAGGAATGTGCGTCATTTTGATATCCGCAATCTGACTAAATAATGCAGCGGCTAAGTGAGGAGCAGAACCATTTCCAGAAGTAGCGTAATTAAGACCACCTGGATCTTGCTTCGCCTTAGCAATTAACTCTTTGACAGAATTAATTCCGGTTCCAGGATTCACGGCAATCACCACTGGTGAGCTCGTAATTTTGCTGATCGGCTGCAGATCGCTTGGCTTGTAGCCCAGCTTGGGATTTAACGCTGGATTTACAGAAATACTACTAGGGCTAGCAATGAGGACGGTATATCCATCTGGAGCAGACTTAGTCACTTGCTCAGCAGCAATACTTGAGCCAGCGCCAGGCTTATTTTCAATCACGATAGATTGGCCTAGAGCCTGACCCAGTGGGACGCTGATATTACGAGCAACATAATCTGCCGCACCGCCTGGAGCAAAACCTACAATTAACTTAATCGGTTTATTAGGATAGGGTTGTGCTTGAATAGTGAGAGAAGTCATCCCCATCAACACAAATAATAATAATTTCAGTTGAGACATTAGTTTTCCTCCTGCGTTCCCGCCAAGATAATTTTTCCAAGATGCTGGTTTGTATCCATCATCAATTTTGCTTCAAGTAATTTATCAAAAGAAAGTGTTCGATAAATCAAGGGCACAATCTTCCCAGATTCAATCAGTGGAAGAATCTGTTTTTTAAAATCTGGCATTGCTGCTGACCGTTGCTCTGCCGTACGTAACTTATTCGATACACCAAATAACTTCAAACGTTTAGCGTGCAGGGCCTCAATATCCATCTCTGCTTTTAATACACCATCTACATAACCTACAGTAGCTAAGCGACCCTCAAAAGCCATCGCCCGAATACATTCGGCAAATACTGATCCTCCAACGGTGTTCACTACTAAATCTACTCCCTTACCAGCAGTCGCCTTCATCACAGCGTCATAAAAATTCGGTGCTCTTGTACAAATTCCCACGTCTAAACCTAGAGCGTTAAGCTGGTCTAGCTTTTCTTGGGATCCAGAAGTACCAATCACTTTTGCACCTAATGCTTTTGCCATAGATAAAGCTGAAACGCCAACACCTGAAGTCACTCCAGTAATAAAAACCCATTCACCAGGTTTTAGTTGACCTTGTACTACCAACATATCAAACACCACCAATGACGTTAGCGGTATTCCAGCAGCTTGATTCCAATCTAAGGATGATGGCATCATCATTGTTTCTGGTTCAGACATCAAAGCGTATTCAGCAAATGCTCCTGGACAACGTCCCATCACTCGATCGCCTGGCTTAAACCCAGTAACGCTAGGCCCGCAACTCACGACCTCACCTGCAGCTTCCATACCAATTTGCTTGGCAGCACCCGCTTTATGAAGACCATGACTCAGAATAAATTCCCCACGATTTAAACCAGCTGCCTTCACTCGAATCAATAGCTGATCTGAGCTGGGGACTGGTCGCTCAACCTCACGGAGATTGATATCAGCATTAACGCCATCACTTTGCATCCAATATGACTTCATCTTATACCTTCTAATATGATTATTTGCCGCGAAACACGGGCTTGCGTTTTTCCATAAATGCACGACGCCCTTCGGAATAGTCTTGGCTATCAAAGCAGTCATGAATTAATTGACGGCATTTATCATGATCAACCTCAGGTGAAGCCTTCAAAATTTCAGCGATGATTGCTTTACCAGCACGTACCGTAATTGGAGCATTGTCTGCTAATGCCTGTTTATATTCCACCTGTAAAGCCATTAACTCTCCGGGCTCGGATACACGAGTAATTAAACCAATCTCACGGGCTTCTTTAGCATTGATACGGCGAGCAGTAAAGAAAAGATCTTTCGCCATTGCAGGACCCACTAAGTCGACTAAATTTTTCAAAGCAGAATAACGATATCCAAGGCCCAAACGCGCAGCTGGAATAGCAAAGACTGAATCGCTACTCGCAATTCGAATATCACAACTCATTGCTACATTGACGCCACCGCCAATGCAATAACCCCGAATACACGCCAAGGTCGGCTTGCTAAAGTGATAAATTCCCATAAGGGCTTGTTCAGCCATAGCTTCATAGCGTGCTACCGCTTCCTGAGCAGCTCGCATATCTGCAAACTGGGTAATATCAGCACCTGAAACGAAGGCTTTCTCACCTGCGCCCGTGAAAACAACTAAGCGAATACGATCATCCTCCTCCGCAGTATGTAATAGAGGAACGACTGCCTCCCACATATCTGCTGAGAGAGCATTGTGACGTTCTGGATTATTAAATTGAATTTGTAAAGTACTGCCATCCTCGTCTAACCAAACTTTTACCCGTTCAGTAATCGATTGATAAACAATATCACTCATTAATAAACTCCTTTTGATTTCAAGCTAGCGAGCTCGCTCGCTTCTAAGCCAAGTTCTTTCAAAATTTCTTCGCTATGCTCACCCCGCTTGGGGGCGGATCGGACTATCGTGCTAGGGGTACGCTGGAGTTGGACTGGTTGACCAACCATCTTTTGCGGGCCATGATGAATCGATACGACATCCTTCACAATTCCTAGATGCTGAACTTGTGGCTCTTCAAAAACACCTTTGACATCATTGATCAAACCACAGGCTACTCCACCCTCATTAAAACGCTCAACCCAATATGCACAATCCTGAGCGGCTAGGCGACGATTAATTTCAGCATTGATAGAGTCGCGATTAATGGATCTACCTTGCTTATCTTTATAGCGTTCATCAGTCACCCATTCAGGGGCTCCGAGAATATCGCAAAAGCGCTCCCAAATCTTTGATCCAAATACGGCGATATTCATATAACCATCTTTGGCTTTATAGACTCCAGTTGGAATGCTGGTCGGATGGTAGTTACCGGCCTGGGTTGGAATATCACCATCAATCAACCAGCGAGAATTCTGAAAATCCATCATATAGATCATCGATTCCAGCAATGAAGTATGTAACCACTGCCCTTTGCCCGATGCATCGCGCTCTAATAAAGCCACCAACACGCCTTGCGCGGCGAAGACGCCTGCACATAAATCCGCAATCGGAATACCTACTCGCATCGGACCATCACCTGCTTTACCAGTGACTGACATTAAGCCGCTCATACCCTGTGCAATTTGATCAAAGCCAGGTCGCTGTGCTAGTGGACCACTTTGACCAAAACCTGAAATACTGGCATACACCAAACCTGGATGATCTTTACTCAGCGTATCGTAATCAATCCCTAAACGAGACTTCACATCTGGACGAAAGTTTTCCACCACTACATCAGCACTCGCAATTAAGCGCTTCAAAATAGCAATGCCTTCAGGCTCTTTCAGATTGAGCGTAATAGAACGTTTATTACGGTGGGTGTATTGGTAATCAGATCCATCTTGGCCACCCAATGTGTCATCACCGCGCATGTGGTCTGGCATTTGTACTTGAATAACATCGGCACCCCAATCTGCTAATTGACGACAAGCTGTAGGGCCGGCGCGTACCTGGGTCAAATCAATCACGCGAAAACGGGATAAGGCAGAGGAAGCTGGCATGTGAGGCATAAAAATTACTCGATTATGAAAGGAAATTGATGGGAAATGACGTTAGGCCGCTATTTGGTTCTTTAAGACTTGTCCACTTGAAAACAAACGGAGATTTTCAACAAATAATTCTAAAACTCTTGACTCATTTCCAGCTGAGTGTCCAGCTGAATGAGGAGTAACGATGACATTTTCCATACTCCATAACGGAGAATTAGCGTTTAACGGTTCAGAAGCAAATACGTCCAAATATGCGCCAGCTAATTTCTTACTTTGTAACGCGGTAATTAATTCAGCTTCGCAAATAATTTCTCCACGGGCAACATTCACTATACGAGCAGCATCAGGTAACAACTGAATGACAGATTGGTCAATTAAATTTCGGGTTTCCTTGCTTAAAGGACAAGCCAGAATAAGCCACTTAGCCTGGGGTAGCACTTGTTTCATTTGTGAAATGTGAATCACATTAGAAGCAGAGTGACTTTGTTCTTTGAGAGCATCATTAAAACCAACCAAGATCGTTTTTACACCAAACACCTCTAATACTTTAGCAATACCACTCCCTATTGGGCCCCTACCCACGATGACAGCTGTCTGACCACTTAAATCTAGTGGTAACGGGTAATTAATTAAGGAATCCCAACGACGTTCAGCTTGGGCTTGTAACATTTTTGGGAAATGTCGTGCCAACATAAGAATGCCGGTAATCGCAGTTTGCATCACAATCGGAGCATTAACGCCCGATGAACCGGAGATGGTCACTCCTTGTTTCATGAGATCAAGATAGATTTGACGATCAGCTCCTGCAGAATGTAGCTGCACCCACTTCAAATCCGAAGCATTTAAGAGTAAATCATAAAAAGACTGGGTTGATGGGATGATTTTTTGCTTTGTAGAGGTAGCAGTTACGTCTCGCGATATCAAAGCAGCATCAAATTGAACACCTGGATTTTGCT
>CAJARE010000230.1 GCA_903944255.1 uncultured beta proteobacterium | reverse complement strand
CGGATAACTGACTCACGGCGCAAGCTAGAAGTACCAACAATGGCCCCTTGGGGAAGGTCTGCTAGGCTAGCGTAGTCATTAGAAACAAAGGCATCACGGGCATCTTCTCGAGCCATGACACACGACAGATCAAACCCATCAGGCATCACCATCGGTACGTCTTTTAAGGAATGTACTGCTAAATCGGCACGACCATCCTCTAGGGCGGTTTCGAGCTCTTTGACGAAAAGGCCTTTGCCCCCCACTTTAGAGAGGGCTTTATCCAAGATCTGGTCCCCGCGAGTAGTCATGCCCAAAATCTGGACATCACACTGGGGATAGAGCTTTTTAAGGCAATCGCGGACAAATTGAGCCTGCCACATGGCCAGACGGCTTTCACGGGAGGCGATGACCAGGCGTGAAGGGGAGGATAAGGAAGGAGAATTTAGGGTTTGGGACATAACATTTAAAATAATAAAAGACCTCCACCAATATACTGTGTTTATGAGCTCATCTAAAAATTCCTTAGCCAACAAAGCCCAAGCATGGTCAGCCCGTTTTGCCGAACCCGTGGATGAACTTGTTCAGCGCTATACCGCCTCTATCGGCTTTGACCAACGCTTTGCCATGGTTGATATTGCCGGATCTCTGGCTCATGCAGAAATGCTAGCCAAGCAAAAAATCATCAGCGCCCAAGATTTAGCCGATATCCAGAGGGGTATGGCTCAAATTCAGAGTGAAATTGAGTCCGGTCAATTTCACTGGCAATTGGCGCTCGAAGATGTTCACCTCAATATTGAAGCCCGCCTAACCGAATTAGTGGGTGATGCTGGTAAACGGTTACATACTGGTCGTTCACGTAATGATCAAGTGGCAACAGATTTGCGTCTATGGATGCGTGGCAGCGTTGATGATATTGCTGTTACTCTTAAGTTATTACGCACCGCTCTTTTGGATTTAGCAGAAAAGCATGCTGCTACGATCATGCCCGGCCACACTCATTTACAGGTAGCGCAACCCATTACATTTGGTCATCACCTGATGGCTTATTACGAAATGTTTAGTCGTGATGCCAGTCGCTTAGCTGACTTACGGGCCCGCTTTAATCGCTTACCTTTGGGTGCTGCTGCATTAGCTGGCACTTCCTACCCAATTGATCGTGAACAGGTTGCACGCACCTTAGGTTTTGATGGTATTTGCAATAACTCTTTAGATGCAGTATCAGATCGTGACTTTGCAATTGAGTTCTGCGCTTTTGCATCCATCTTGATGATGCATGTTTCTCGTTTATCCGAAGAACTGATTCTTTGGCTCAGTCCACGCTTTGGCTTTATTGATTTACCCGATCGGTTTTGCACGGGCAGCTCCATCATGCCGCAAAAGAAAAACCCAGATGTCCCTGAGTTAGCAAGGGGCAAGACTGGTCGTGTGTATGGCGACTTGATTGCCTTATTGACGCTGATGAAGGGGCAGCCCCTCGCGTACAACAAAGATAACCAGGAAGATAAAGAACCTTTATTTGACGCAGTAGATACCGTACAAGATACCTTAAGAATCTTTGCCGATATGATTCCGCATATTGAAGTCAAAGCCGATGTGATGAAAGCTGCAGCGCAAGAGGGCTTTGCAACAGCTACAGACTTAGCAGACTATTTGGTGAAAAAAGGCTTGGCGTTTCGTGATGCTCATGAAGCAGTGGCACACGCTGTCAAAGCCTGTGTTGGTAGAAATTGCATGCTCACCGATCTGAGTCTTTCTGAATTGCGTTTTGCCTGTGGATTAGATAACCGCCCCGAACTCATGAGTGATGATGTCTTCTCTCTTCTGACGGTAGATGGGTCGGTGCAATCTCGCCAACATGCTGGTGGTACTGCACCATCGCAAGTTATGGCAGCCATCAAAAGAGGCCGCGCAGATCTGTAAAGGGCATGGGGTTCTGGTCTAAGCTCTCCGCAGGCATTGATCGCACCAATCAGTTGCTGGGTAGTGCTGCCAGCATTATGGTTCTTCTATCCTGCATCGTTTCAGCTGGTAACGCTCTATTACGTTATGGCTTAGACCTCAGTAACAACTGGCCTCTTGAATTGCAGTGGTACCTCTTTAGCGCAGCCGTCATGCTTGGCGCCTCATACACACTTAAGCGTAATGAACATGTACGCGTTGACCTCATCTATTCTCGTTTATCAGATCGTGGTCGTCTTTGGGTAGATTTATTTGGACTGACATTCTTTCTAATGCCCGCTTGTATTCTCTTTACTTGGCTCTCATGGACTTCGCTGTTTTATCCGTCATGGCTAGTGATGGAGCACTCTCTCAATGCTGGTGGCATGGCTCGTTATCCCATTAAATTTGTGGTTCCATTTGGGTTTTTTATGCTGAGCCTACAAGGCCTTTCTGAAATTATCAAACGGATTGGCGTGCTTAAAGGTGAAGCAAGCTTACCCGTCGAAGATCTTCGTTACGAAAAGCCCATGCAATGATTCCATTAGAGTGGATGCCACCCTTAATGTTTAGCGGCCTAGTCATTTTTATGTTGATTGGGTTTCCAGTAGCCTTTTCTTTGATGGCTGCTGCCTTATTTTTCTCAATCATCGCGATCAGCGAAGGCTTCTTTGGTATGGCGTTTTTACAGGCTATTCCACAACGTATCTTTGGTAGCGTTCTTGCAAATGACCTTCTCTTAGCCATTCCCTTCTTTACCTTTATGGGCGCAATTCTGGAACGCTGTGGGCTTGCAGAAGAAATGCTTGACTCCATGGGGCAGCTCTTTGGAAGGGTGCGCGGCGGACTAGGATATTCAGTCATCATTGTCGGATTTATTTTGGGAGCCATTACTGGTACCGTAGCCGCGCAAGTGATTGCCATGGCGATGATCTCTTTACCAGTGATGATGCGCTATGGTTACAACATGCGCTATGCCACTGGTGTATTGGCCGCCTCTGGAACGATCACTCAATTAGTGCCACCCTCTTTAGTATTAATTGTGCTTGCTGATCAACTGAAAACTCAAGGCGGCAGTGCTGATGTAGGCAGCATGTATTTAGGAGCATGGGTACCATCTCTCTTGCAGATTGCATTGTTTGCGCTATACACCTTCTTTTTGAGTCGGTTTCGTCCAGACTATTTACCGGCCGTTCCTGAAAGTGAACTCACCCTCCAGGGCTGGGCGCTCTGGAAAAAATGCTTGTTGGGGATTATTCCTTCGGCAGTACTGATCTTCTTGGTTTTAGGCACCATCATGACTGGTATTGCAACACCCACTGAATCTGGAGCAATGGGCGCCATGGGCGCACTACTCTTGGCTTGGTTTCGTAGATCTAGTATTTCTAATCTCAAAGGCTTAATTAAACAGGCGTATCAAAATACCATGCGCATCACTACGATGGTGGTCTTCATTTTGATTGGCTCAACATGTTTCTCTGTGGTCTTCCAGGGTGTAGATGGTGGACATTGGGTTGAAGCACTCTT